>JAEZBP010000197.1 GCA_023427125.1 Pseudomonadota bacterium
CTGTCATACCTCTCCCGTGAGCCGAAACGGCCGCTGTAGCCCACTGTCCACAGGCTCGGGCGTCGGCGGCGAGAACTTTTGTAGACGCGCCGCGTCAAGAAACCATCGGCATCACCAGCGAGAGTCCCCGGCCGGCGTGCGGCCGAGGACCCCCTCTGTGGCAACAAAGCGCGCACAGTCGGGGTTGTGAGGGCACGGTCCGAGCGGTCGAGGGTGGTGGCACCGTGATTGCAGAGGGCTTCGCCGGCTCGGTTGGAGTAAGGTCATGCGTAGCAAGACGGCAGTGCTGGTCGCGGAGCGCGACAGCGATTGGAGCGGGTGGGTGGAGCCGCTCGGTGGCGAGTCGGACGACGTGGTGGTCGTGGTGCAGCGGCGCGGGGAGAGCCCCGCTGAGCTGGCCACGCGGGTGCGCGAGCGCGTCCAGGAGCTGCGCCTCGAGGGAGAGATCTCGGCGGCCGCGCTGGTCGGCGGTGCCTGCTGGGACGACAAGACGCTCTCGGCGCGGGCGCTGATGGTCCGCGCGATCGTGAACGAGATGGTCGCCTCGGGCGGCGGCCGGGTCTACCTCGACGGCGGCGCGAGCACCGGGCGCGGCCGCCACGCGATGGCGGCGCTCGCGGCGGTGGTCGAGACGCAGCTGGCCCAGACCGGCGTGGACGTGGTGACGGGGAGCGCCGCTGCCCAACAGCAGCCTCAGCCCCTCCGCCGCGCGGCCTGACTCGAGAGGCGCACACACGCGAGAGGCGGGCTCTCGGGCCCGCCTCTTTCATTTCCGTCGGTGCACCGGGCTCAACGCAGCTCGCAGACCTTCTCGCCGAAGAGGCGCTCGAGCGCGCTCAGGAAGTCCTCGCTCGGCTCGACGCTCAGGCCGGTCTCGGCGACCGAGATGGTCCACTTCTCCGCGCTCACGATCTCGAGGCTGACCGGGCAGGGGCCGGGGTTGGCCTCCAGCGTCTTCTTCAACGCTGCGATCTTGGTGCGATCGGTGCGCTCGACGGTGAGCCGCACCCGCACCGCCTTGGTGCGCGCCCGCAGCGAGGCCGCGAGCGGCGCGACCTCGAGCAGGATGAGCTTCGCGTCGGCGGGCTGATCGTCGCCGGCCTGCCGGTCGCGCTCGAACTTCACGTCGCCGGTGAGCAGGACGGGATCGCCGGCGCCGAGGATCTCGCGCGCCTGCTCGAGCACGTTCATCCGCACGATGACCTCGACCCGCCCGAGCGCGTCCTCGAGGTGGAAGAAGCCCATCTTCTTGCCGGTCTTCGTCGGCCGCTCGCGGTAGCCCTCGACCGAGCCGCCGATCGTGACGCGCGAGCCCTCGCCCTTGCCGGCGAGGCTCACGGTCGTCGCGTCGCAGAACCGAGAGAGCTCCGAGGCGTAGCGCGCGAGCGGGTGGCCCGAGACGTAGAAGCCGAGCGTCGCTTTCTCGCGGGCGAGCAGCTCGCGCAGATCCCAGGGCTCGACGCTCGGGAAGCTGCCGGCGCCGGTCTGCTGCGCCGCGCGCTGCTCCGCCGGCTCGAGCATGCCGAAGAGGCTGGTCTGGCCGCTCTCGCGATCGGCGCTCGCCTTCTTTCCGCGCTCGATCGCCGCCTCGATCGCGCCGTGCGCCTTGGCGCGGTCGACGCCCATCGCCTCGTGCACCGCGTCGAACGCGCCGCACTGGACGAGCGCCTCCGCGACGGCCTTGTTCACGCGCCGCAGATCCACGCGGCTCGCGAAGTCGAAGACGTCGGTGAAGGGCTGCTGGGCGCCATCGCTGGCCGGCTCGCCGTCGGGGCCCTGCGAGCGCGCCTCGAAGATCGCCTCGAGCGCGCCGCCGCCGATCCCCTTCACGCCGCCGAGGCCGAAGCGGATCTTCGGGCCCGCCGGATCGCTGAGCTTGCCGCCGAGCGAGACCGGCCGGTTCTCGCGGCGCCTCACCTTCACCGGCTCGTACACGACGGTGAAGTCGATCGAGGACGAGTTCACGTCGGGCGGCAGCACCACGATGCCCATCTGGCGCGCCTCGTTCACCGTGCGGACGACCTTGTCGGTCTTGTCCTTGTCGGCGGTGAGCGTCGCGCAGATGAACTCGGCGGGGTAGTGCGCCTTCAGGTACGCGGTCTGATAGGTGATGAGCGCGTACGCGGCGCTGTGGCTCTTGTTGAAGCCGTAGCCGGCGAAGTGCGCGACCAGATCGAAGATGCCGCCCGCCTGCTCCGCGGAGTGGCCGTTCGCCACCGAGCCGTCGACGAAGGTCGACCGCTGCTTGGCCATCTCCGACTCTTTCTTCTTGCCCATCGCGCGGCGGAGCAGGTCGGCGCCGCCGAGCGTGTAGCCGCCCATCACGCGGGCGATCTGCATGACCTGCTCCTGATAGACGATGACCCCGTAGGTGTCTTTCAGGATGTCCTGCAGGCAGGGGTGCGGATACTCGACCTTCACCCGCCCGTGCTTGCGCTGGACGAAGTCCTCGACCATCCCGGTGCCGAGGGGGCCCGGCCGGTAGAGCGCGACGGCGGCGACGATGTCCTCGAAGCAGTCGGGCTTGAGCTGCCGGAAGAGCTGCTGCATGCCCGACGACTCGAGCTGGAAGACGTTCGTGGTCTCACCGGATTGCAAGAGCGCGAAGGTCGCCCGATCGTCCATCGGGATCGCGTTCAGGTCGAAGGGCCGGCCCTCGCGGTCAGGGCGCTTGCCGATCAGCTTCACGGCGATGTCGAGGACGGTCAGCGTCTTGAGACCGAGGAAGTCGAACTTGACCAGGCCCGCCGACTCGACGTCGTCCTTGTCGTACTGCGTGACGTAGACGTGCGGCTCCGGGCAGAACACCGGCACGTGATCCCAGAGCGGGCCCTCCGAGATCACCACGCCGGCCGCGTGCATCCCCGCGTGCCGGTTCAGGTTCTCGAGCTCCATCGCGGTGTCGAGGAGATCCTTGACGCCTTGGTCCTCTTCGTACGCCGCCTTCAGGCGCGGCTCCTCCTCCATCGCCTTCTTGATCGGCACCGTCTTGCCCTGGACGGGCTCGGGGATCAGCGAGGCGATGCGGCCGGCGTCGGCCGGGGTCATGCCCAGCACGCGCCCGACGTCGCGCACGACCGACTTGCTCTTCAGCTGGTGGAACGTCGCGATCTGGCCGACCGAGCGCTCGCCGTACTTGCTCTTGACGTAGTCGATGACCTGGTCGCGCTGGTCCATGCAGAAGTCGACGTCGAAGTCGGGCATGGACACGCGCTCGGGGTTCAGGAAGCGCTCGAAGAGGAGGCCGTGATGGATGGGATCGAGGTCGGTGATGCGCAGCGAGTAAGCGACCAATGAGCCGGCGCCCGATCCACGGCCCGGGCCGACGGGGATGCCGTTCTGCTTCGCCCAGTTGATGAAGTCCTGAACGATCAGGAAGTAGCCGGGGAAGCCCATGCCGGCGATGACCCCGAGCTCCATCCGGAGGCGCTCGCGGTAGGCGTCGTGATCGAGCAGGTGGCCGAGGCGCGCGAGCTCCTCGAAGCGGGCGTGGAGGCCCTCGCCCGCGAGCTTCTCGAGGAAGCTCGCCTCGCTCATCCCCTCGGGGACGGGGAAGCGGGGGAGCTTGGGATCCGAGAGGGGGTTGCAGACGCCGGCGCACATCTCGGCGACGCGCAGCGTGTTCCGGAGCGCCTCGGGGACGTGCCGGAAGGTGTGCTCCATCTCCTCGGGGGAGGTGAGGTACATCCGGTCGGCGCCGTGGTGGGCGCGCTCCATGTCGACGAGCGGCCGGCCCGCCGCGATGCACTGCAGGACGAGCTGGGGCTTGGACTGGGGGCGGCCGAGGTAGTGGCAGTCGTTGGTGGCGACGACCGGCAGCTCGAGGCTCTTCGCGAGGTCGACGAGGATCTCGTTGAGGGGGACCTGCTCGGGGAAGCCGTGATCCTGGAGCTCGACGAAGAGGTGGCCGGGCTCGAAGCAGTCCTTGAGGCGGCCGAGCGCGTCGCGCCCCGCGGCCTCTCCCTTCATCAGGATCTCCTGCGCCACGTAGCCGCCCATGCAGGCGGTGGTGCCGACGACCCCCTTGTGGTGCTCGCGCAGGACGTCGAAGTCGATGCGCGGGCGGCCCCCCGTCTCGACCCAGCCGCGGCTCACCAGGCGCACGAGGTTCTGGTAGCCGTCCTGGCTGGCCGCGAGGAGCACGAGGTGGTGCTGCACCCGGTTCTCGGGCCTCGCGCGATCGCCTGGGGTGAACGCGACCTCGCACCCGAGGATCGGCTTGATCTCCGCGGCCTTGCACGCTTTGTGGAAGCGCACCGCGCCGTGCATGTTGTCGTGATCGGTCAGCGCGACGGCGCGCATCCCGAGCTCACGGACCTGCTTGACCAGGCCGTCCAGCCGGATCGCCCCATCGAGCATGGAGAACTCGGAGTGGACGTGGAGGTGGACGAGCTCGGCCGACACGGAAGGGGGCCCATCCTGCACGACCGGCCCATGCAGAGCAACGCGCGCCCCGCGCTTGCACGGGCCGGAGAGTGCGTGCTAGGTACCGCGCCCCCGCTCGCCGGGGCATGGAGTAGATGATGAAGGCTTCCCCGCTCGCGCAGGTCAAGGCTCGCTTCGAATCGAAGGACAAGCTCATCGAGGCGGTCCGCGCGCTCGCCACCGACGAGCTCTGGATCGACCGCGTCGACGAGGACAAGGGCCTCGAGCGCGTCTCGAACCAGAAGCTCCTGCGCCTCCACGCGCTCCTCACCGACGTGAAGTCGCAGTTCGGCTCGCGCGCCAAGCTGATCGACGCGATCTGCGAGGTCGAGAAGCGCACCAAGGACGAGGGCTACCGCGATCGCCTCGGCCGCTGGCCCACCCCGCGCCTCTTCGACTGGTACAAGTCGGCGAAGAAGCGGGCTGCCGCGTCCTGAGCTGAGATCTCGCCCCGCGTTCATCGAGCCCCGGTCGGTCCTCCGCCCGGGGCTTCTGCGTTGGCCCGCCGCGACCCCCGAGAAACTGGCCCTTGCGTCCGGTGAACCTTCGGGGATACAGGGTGTCAGAGGCTCCGTGACGCACATCGAGAACACCGCCGATGGGCCCCTGGGTGGCGGATCGGGACCGGCGTCCGACCGGGACGCGGTCGATCCCGAGCTCCTGGCGCTGCCTGCCCCGCCGCGCGGGCGCCGGATGATGACGCTGGTGGTCATGGCGGTCGTGGTCGTGGCGGCCATGGGGCTCGCCCTCTCGCTCCGCCACGATCTCGCGTACTTCTTCTCGAGCCCTCGGACGATCGACCTCGGCGACGTCAGCACGATCGATCCGGCCGTGCTCGAGCCGAACAGCCACGTGCGCATCTCGGGCACGCCGATGATGAGCCGGGCGGTCCGCTACCGGCGGGTCTTGACCGGCGGCCGCTACATGGTCTTCCCGCTCGCCGGCCAGCGCACGGTCTACGTGCAGGTGGAGGACCGCACCCACGCGCTCGGCCAGAGCGAGTTCTCGGGGCGCCTCGTCACCTTCGGGCAGCTCGGCGGCCGGATGAGCGCGGTGCGCGGCTACCTGGGCGACGAGCTGGACCTGCCGGTCTCGAACGAGTCGTTCCTGATCCTCGCCGACGAGAGCCCGAGCAGCTACGGCTGGGCGCTCATGCTGGCCGCCCTCTGCCTGCTCTTCGTCCTGATCGACGTCTGGCTCCTGCTCCGGTGGTTCCGCCCCATCGCCACGCCGGAGGACGCGGAGACGCCGGAGGCCGTGGTACGTTGAGGAGCGCGAGGCACGGGCCTCGCCTCCTCCCATGACCGTCCCTGGCCCGCCCCCGCCCGATCGCATCGCCGTCGCACTCTGGCGAGCCGGCGCCCCGCGCGCGGCCATCGCGCTCGCGCACGCCGCCATCGCTCGCGCGGACGCGCGCTGGATGGTGTGCAGGATGGCCATCGAGCGGATGCAGCGGGGAGACGATCCGTACGAGGACGGCGAGCTCCCCGCGCTCGATCTGCCGCTCGTCACGACGATGCTCGAGCACGGGCACCTCTACGAGGCCCACGCCGTCCTCCGCGGAGGGAAGGTCGAGGGGGCGCTCGCCGAGCGGCTGGCGCGGACCCTCGAGGAGGTGCTCGCCCCGATCCCGCGCGAGGCCGATCCCTCCTTCGGCGCGGTGCTCGAGCTCGTGCGGGCCGGCCAGGCCTCGAGCGCGCTGCGTGCGCTCGAGGAGGTGGTGCGCGAGTCGCCGGCGCCGCAGGCCTGGCTCACCGCCCGCGCGCGCGCGCTCGCGTCGGT
>JAEZBP010000272.1 GCA_023427125.1 Pseudomonadota bacterium
GCGTGGGGCGCGTTCGCGCCGTGCGCGGACGGCGTGTGCGCCGACGCGAGCTCGTGCGGCAGCTGCGATCACGCGTGCGACGCCGGCGCGGAGGCGTGCATGGAAGGCTCGATGGTCGACTGCACGACCGGCACCGACGGGTGCCGCGCGTGGACCGTGCGCGCTCCGTGCGATGAAGGCGCGTGCAACGCGGCCGGCACGGCGTGCAGCGGCTGCCCGGTCGGCTACGAGAACGTCGGCACCGACACCGCGCCGAGCTGCGTCGACGTCGACGAGTGCGCGCGCTCGCTCGACGACTGCGACGCCAACGCGACCTGCGCCAACACGCCCGGCGGCTTCGAGTGCAGCTGCCCGCCCGAGTACCTCGACGACGCGAGCGGCTGCCACGTGCTCTGGGACGAGCTCAGCACCGGCGAGCTCCGCACCTGCGGCGTCACGCGCACCGGTGAGCTCCACTGCTGGGGCGAGACCGAGATCGATCCCACCTCCTACCGCGCCGCGCCGGCGCGCGTCGGCAGCGACTCGGACTGGGCGCGCGTCGCGGTCGGCATGGATCACAACTGCGCGATCAAGACCGACGGCCGCTTGTACTGCTGGGGTGACGGGTACAGCGGCAGGCTCGGCAACGGCTCGACGAGCTCCGACGCGTACTCGCCGCGCCTCGTGAACGGCGGCGGCGCCTACGCGAGCGTCGCGGTCGGCGACTATCACTCGTGCGGGATCCGGACCGACGGCACCCTGTGGTGCTGGGGCAGCAACGACGACGGCCAGCTCGGTCTCGGAGGGGCCGTCTTCACGCGAAGCGCACCCGCGCAGGTCGGCACCGAGACGAGCTGGGCGCGCGTCTTCGCGCACGATCGCGAGACGTGCGCGCTCAAGTCCGACGACACGCTCTTCTGCTGGGGCGAGAACGGAGGGACGCTCGGCACCGGCACGGCGAGCCTCGAGGTCACGATCCCGACCCAGGTCGCGCCCGGCACGGGCTGGCGCTCGATCGGCCGCGGGGACGCGCACTCGTGCGGCGTGCAGCTCGACGGCACGCTCTGGTGCTGGGGGAAGAACGACGTCACGGGGACGCTCGGCGCGAGCGACACGAGCACGTACCCGCTCACCCGCATGGGTTCGGACTCGGACTGGGTCGCCGCCGCCGCGAGCTGGCACACGAGCTGCGCGCTCAAGAGCTCGGGCGATCTCTACTGCTGGGGCGCCAACGACTTCGGTCAGCTCGGCGTGGACCACACGATCGGGAGCCCCGCGATGCAGCGCGCCGGCGGCGGCTACGCCGCGATCGATCTCGGCTTCGAGTACGCGTGCGCGCTCGAGAGCTCCGGCGCGATGCGCTGCTGGGGCCGCAACCTCGAGGGGCAGCTCGGCGTCGGGCGGAGAGCGACCTTCGACGGAACACCGGTGCAGGTCGAGCGTGGGCCTTCGAGCTGGACGTCGCTCCTGGTCGGTGCCTCGTTCGCCTGTGGCTTCGGCGACTCGGCGCTCCACTGCTTCGGCGCGAACTACCACAACCAGCAGGGCACCCTCCTCACCGATCGCGTGGTCATCCCGCGCGTGATCACGGGCGACTGGATCGCGGTCGCGCCGGGCGCGGATCACATGTGCGCGATCGACGATGAAGGCCTGACCTGGTGCAGCGGGAGCAACCTCGACGGTCAGCTCGGCACCGGCAGCTACGCGAGCGAGCTCACCCGCACGACCTCCAGCACCCGCTTCGCGTCGATCGCCGGCGGCGGCGATCACACGTGCGCGATCGCCGAGTCGGGCGCGCTCCACTGCTGGGGCGAGAGCCTTCAGGGTCAGCTCGGCGGCGCGTCCCTCTCGACGCCGATCGACGCGAACACATGGACGCAGGTCAGCGCCGGCGCCTGGCACACGTGCGCGATCCGCAGCGATCAGAGCCTCTACTGCTGGGGCGCGAACGACGGCCGCCTCGGCGACGGCACGACCGACTCGCGCACCACGCCGGTGCGCGCGGGCACCGCTACGTGGCGCTCGGTGAGCGCGGGCTCCTACCAGACCTGCGGCATCGGCGCCGACGAGGGCCTCTACTGCTGGGGCGCCGAAGGTCCGCAGCTCGGCCTCGGCGAAGGCGCGGGAGCGCGGCTCTCTCCCACCCGCATCGGCACCGCGAGCTGGCGCCAGGTCGCGGCCGGATGGGCGCACGTCTGCGCCGTCCGCACCGACGACGCGCTCTTCTGTTGGGGAGGCAACGCCCAGGGCCAGCTCGGCACCGGCGACACCACGACCCGCTGGTCCCCGGTCGAGGTGCAGCCCGGCACCCGCTGGCGCAGCGTCGGAGCCAACCGCCTCGACGGCTTCGCGCCCCACCACACGTGCGGCATCCGGACCGACGGAAGCGCGTGGTGTTGGGGTGAGGGCGCCGCTGGGCAGCTCGGCTCGCGCACCTCGTGGTGGCTCGTCCCGACGCCCGTCGTCGATTGACCTGACGAGGCCCGACGAGAACGGGCTTCAGCCTCGGCCGCGCTCGCGCACGATCGCGATCCCGCGAGGGGTCTCGACGCAGATGCGGAGGCCGGGAAAAGGAGGCAGGTACGAGAGCGGCGGCGGATCACGGCGGGTGCCCTTCACCATGTGCAGCAGCACCTGGCCCCGATCGAGATCGTACTCGCAGCGGTAGGTCGCGTCGCCGACGCTCGCGGTGGCCGGCAGCTCGCGATCGAGCGCCTCGCGCGACTCGTAGGGGAGCTCGGGGGCGAGCAGATCGCCGTCCGAGAGCAGCGCGAGATCGCCGCCGCTCTCGACCCCGA
>JAEZBP010000277.1 GCA_023427125.1 Pseudomonadota bacterium
GAGCTGCTCGGCGATGACGCGGCGCGAGCCGCCCTCGGGGAGCGCGCGCGACGCGCGGCCGAGGCTCGCTATCACCCGGCGCGCATGGCGTCGGAGTACGAGACGCTGTACGACCGCGTGCTCGCCACCTGAGGCACGAGCTCCTGCCCACGAACATCAGCCCATGAACATCCAGCACACGGCCAAGCGCTACTACGACGACTTCAGCAGCCACTACGATCACGGGCGCGACCGCGGCTATCACGCGCTGGTCGACGAGCTCGAGCTCGCGATCGTCGAGCCCTACGCCCGCGGGTGCCGGGTGCTCGAGGCCGGCTGCGGCACGGGGCTCTTGCTCGAGCAGGTCGAGCGGGTGGCCTCGCAGGCGGTCGGCGTCGACCTCTCGCGCGGCATGCTGGAGCGCGCCCGGCAGCGCGGGCTCTCGGTCGTCCAGGGATCGGTCACCGCCCTCCCCTTCGCCGACGCGAGCTTCGACACCGTCTACAGCATGAAGGTGCTCGCGCACGTGCCCGACATCGACCTCGCGCTGCGCGAGATGGCGCGCGTCACGCGTCCGGGCGGTCACCTCGTGCTCGAGTTCTACAACCGCTGGAGCCTGCGCTACCTCTCGCGCCTCGCCGCGGGCGCGCGCAAGATCGGGGCGGGCCATCGCGAGAGCGACATCCCGACGCGCTGGGACACGCCGAAGGAGATCCTGGACCGCCTGCCGCCCGAGCTGACGCAGGTCGAGGTGCGCGGCGTGCGGGTGGTGACGCCCGCCGCGGCCGTCCATCGCGTCGCGCCGATCTCGCGCCTCGTCGGGGCCGCCGAGCGGCTCGCGGTGGCCTCTCCGCTGCGCTGGTTCGGTGGGTTCTTGGTGGTGGTCCTGCGGCGCGCGTGAGCCGAGCGGCGCGGCTCGGAGCCGACCGCGTCTTGCCAGCGAAAAACCAGCAGACTATACGGACCTTCGATGAGCGGTCGGATCGACGAGCGAAGCGTCGAGACCTTGCGACGCCGCGCCGAGCGCGCGATGGACGAAGGTCGAGGGCGACGTGTCGTCGAGCCGCTGCTCGAGCGCATCCTCAAGCTCGCGCCCGAGGGCGATCCCTGCCGCATCTTCGCGCACCGGCACCTCGCGGAGCTGCACCTCGAGGAGGATCCGTGGGGAGCGGCGCTGCACCTGCGCAAGGTGCTCGGCGCCAAGCCGCACGACGACGTCTCGCACTCGCTGATGGCGCTCGCGCAGGCCTTGCTCGGCAACTACCGCGCCGCGGTCTCGTTCTATCGGCGCGCGCTCGCGCTCGAGCCGCGCAACCCTTGGTATCACCACAACCTCGGGCACCTGCTCGACGTGGCGCTCGACCAGCCCTACGCGGCCCTCCAGCACCTCCAGGTCGCGTTCCAGCACGCCGATCCGCCGGAGCACGAGATCACGGCCTCGGTCGCGCACTGTCTCGCGCGAGTGGGCCGGCTCGTCGACGCGCGCGAGCTCGCGGAGCAGGCGGCGATCGCGGCGCCCGAGAGCGACGACCATCGCGCGCTGCTGGCGTGGATCGAGCGAGGCGCGCCGGCCGACACGCCGGTCCACGGGCTCAAGGAGGAGGCCAACGCGAAGCGAAAGCAGGCCCCGCCGACGGCCGCCGATCGCGACGTCGCCGGCTCGCCGCTCGACGCCGCGGTGATCCGCCTGCTCGCCGAGCACATGCGCAAGGGCGGCTTCACCCCGGAGCAGATCGCCTCCGCGCGCGCGATCTGGGCCGACTATGCCTCGGACCGCTCGGTGACGGCGCGGCGCGCCGAGGTCTGCGCGGCCGCGGTCCACTTCGCGATGCTGCTCGTGCTCGACATCCATGACGTATCGAAAGCAGCGGTCGCGAACCGCTACGGCGTCTCACGCAAGAGCGTCTCGACGCGCTTCGCCGAGATCGAGGCCGCCCTCCGGCTGCGGCGCGCCGACCCTCGCTACGCGTAGAGCCGCGGCGACCAAGCCAAAAACTTGGCCGGCGCGATCGGCTCCGGTATCGGACGAGGGTGGACTCGCTCCCCGGCGCCGCTGCTCTCGCGCGTGGACTCTGCGTGCTCGCACGATCCGGTCGGAGTGGCGTCTTGTCCGTGCTCGGCGATCCGGTGCGCGGCAGCCAGGTGAGGGCGCAGGTCAGCATGCGCGGCGGTCGCGTGGTCGCGATGCGGGTCACGCCGGACGACGGCGACTCGCTCGGCGCCGCGCTGCGGAGGATGGGCGCGTGGGACGACGCGAAGGCGCGCGCCGCCGGTGGACCTCCTCCCGGCATGCCGCTCGGCCGATGGGGCGTCGCGGTCGGCGCGACGGACGAAGCCGCGGTCAGCCACGCGCTGCGCCAGCAGCTGCGCCGCCGCGTCGTGAGGCTCTTCGCGCTCGACCTGCCGGAGCTGCGCCTGCGAGCCGGCACGAGCGATCTCGGCGTCGAGGAGCTGCGAGAGCCGCCGACCAGCGCCGAGCTGATCGTCAGCGCGCTGCGCGACTCGCTCGCGAGCGAGCCGCTCGTCATCGTGAGGCGGCGGCTCGGAGACGGCCTCTTGGTCCTCACGCCGCTCGGTCGCGAGCTCCTCGAGGGCGCGACGCTCTGGCCGGAGGAGCAGGTGATGGT
>JAEZBP010000320.1 GCA_023427125.1 Pseudomonadota bacterium
GGCCGGGGAAGGCGGGCAGGAGGGCGGGGTGCACGTTGAGGATGCGGCCGCCGAAGCGCGCGAGCACTCGGGCGCCGACGATGCGCATGAACCCCGCGAGCACCACGAGATCCGGCGCGTGCTGCGCGATCGCGTCCGCCAGGGCGGCATCCCAGGCGTCGCGATCGGGGTAAGCCTTCGGCGCGACGATGGCGGTCGGGACGCCACGCTCGCGCGCGTGCTCGAGCGCCGGAGCCGACGGCCGATCCCCGACCACCGCGGCGATCCTCGCCCTGCAGCGGCCGGCGTCGATCGCCGCGTCGAGGGCGCGGAGGTTCGAGCCACGGCCGCTGGCGAGCACGACGAGCGCGAGCGGGGGCGCCTCGGACACGCGGCGGTAGTAGCAGCTCGCGTTGCGACCCCGCAACCGGTTCGAGGCGCCACTCCGGGCTCGGAGTTCCACCCGAAACGAACTAGGAGGCGCTCGGGCGTCTTTCGGCTATCATCGGCGCCGCCGCCGAGTCGGATCGGGGAGTCGGCGGCGCGGGGGCTCGAAGTAGCGCCTCGTGGGCGCGGGTTCGGACCGACGTCCCCTCTCCTCACTGACCAAGGAACTGTGCAATGTCGAAGATCGAGATTTCAGGGCTGTTCGTTTCGCTCGTCGCGCTCTCGGCGATGGCCATCGGCTGCGGCGGCGCCAGCGCGGGCGTGTCGGCCAACGCGGACGTCGGAGTCGGCGCCAGCGCCAACGCCAACGTCGGAGTCTCCGCGGACGTCGGAGTCTCCGCGGGCGTGAGCGCCGACGTGGGCGCGAACGCGAGCTTCACGGCGACCACCGCGGCGGGGACGCAGTACGCCAACGCGGGCACCCCCGGCTGCGTGGAGGAGTGGGTCCACATGCCGGTCATCATCAACTTCCCGACCAGCGGGACGCAGATGGACGCGCAGAACCGGGCGATCCTCGACGAGCTCTGGCGCAGCGCGCAGACGCGGACCGATCTCCGCGGCGTCCGCATCGAGGGCCACACCGATCGCTGCGGCAGCGAGTCGAACAACATGGTCCTCTCGCAGCAGCGCGCCGAGATGGTCGCCGCCGAGCTCGTCTCGATGGGCGTCCCCCGCGAGCGCATCATGACCATCGGCTACGGCTCGCAGATGCTCCGCGCCAACGACGACTGCACGCAGGCCCACGAGCTGAGCCGCGCGACGAACCGCCGCGTCGAGTTCAGCCTCCTCATCTGCCGCGGCGGCTGAGTCGTTCGCTCCCTCCTCCGATCGCTCGAGCGTGATCAGAAGAGGGGGAGCTGACCCTTCCGCGGACGCACGGGCTTCGGCGTCTCGGCTCCTTCGCCGCGCCGCAGCCCGAGCCTCCGCGCCTGCATCTCGAAGAGCTGCTCGATCGTTTCCCAGCGCGCGCCGACGCCGCGCATGCGCGACCCGAAGCGACCGTCGTTCATCGAGCCTCCGCGCATCTCGCGGATCGCGCCCTCCACCTTGCGCGCGCGCTCGGGCATCGCCTCCGTCAGGCGCTGCTCGAAGACCTCGCGCACCTCGCGGGGGAGGCGCACGAGCGACATGAACGCGCGGCTCGCGCCGGCCTCCGCCGCCCGCGTGAGGATGGCGGGGATCATCGCGTCGCTCAGGCCCGGGATGATCGGCGCGCAGGCCAAGCCGACCTCGAGGCCCGCCTCCGCGAGGCGCCGCATCGTCTCGAAGCGCGCGTCGACCGGCGGCGCGAAGGGATCGAGCACGCGGCGCACGCGGTCATCGGAGAACGCCACGCTGATCCACACGCTCACCGGCGCCTCCTCGTTCAGCGCCGCCAGGAGCTCGATGTCGCGCCGGATCAGCGTGCCCTTGGTGATGATCGAGACGGGCTGCTCGTGCCGCAGGCAGACCTCGAGGCAGCGGCGCGTGAGCTCGTAGCTCGCCTCGAGCGGCTGGTAGCAGTCGGTGTTGCCGCTGAACGCGAGCCCCTCGCCCTGGCAGCGGTCGCGCGCGAGCTCGCGATCGAGCAGCTCGGGGGCGTTCACCTTCGCGACGATCTTGCGCTCGAAGTCGGTCCCGGCGCCGAAGCCCCAGTACTGGTGGCTCGGGCGCGCATAGCAGTAGAGACAGCCGTGGAAGCACCCGCGGTAGGGGTTCACGCCGAAGCGAAAGCCCACGTCGGGGCTCGCGTTCTCGGTGATGATCGTCTTCGCGTGCTCCTCGTAGACCTCGAGCGCCACCTCGGGCGGCGGCCCGTCCCACTCGATGTGGCGGCTCTCGAACGGGCTCTCGGGGTTCGCGACGCGCCGGAGGTCGGGCATGCGCCCATCCTGTCAGGGGCCTGCGCAGATGTACAGTAGTCACCGTCAAGGAAGCTCGACCGCGCCCGCGGTGCAGGGCTCGCCACGGGGCTCCCCGCGCTGATCGGTAGGCGGGCAGCCGGTGCCGAGGCCCCGGGCCGGGCTGTCCGACGAGGGGACGAGCGTCTCGGTGTCGCCGCCGTGATCGCCGAGCGCGCCGAGGCGCGGGTCGGCCACGAGCGGGCTCGCCGTGCAGAGCGCGCCGTCGGGCCACTGGAGGTTCCCGCCCCCGCCGTGCTCCTCGTTGCAGCCGGGCACCCACATGGCGGTGTTGCCGGCGACGATCGTGTTCTCGAGCGTGAGGCCGTCGCCGAAGATGGCGCCGGCGATCTGATCGGTGGCCGTCGAGTGATTGTTCGCGATCGTGCAGTTGAGGAGCGTGCCGGTCGGCGTGTTGCTCAGCCAGATGCCCCCGCCGTTGCTGCCGAAGGCGGTGTTCTCCGCGATCGTCACGTTCGTCATCTCGACAGAGCTGGTGTGGATCCAGATCCCGCCGTTGTAGAAGGCCTCGTTGCGCGAGATCGTGCTGTCGGTCACCCGCAGCGCGAGGCCCTGCAGGTAGAGCCCGCCCGCGTTGCCGGAGTCGGTGGGCGTCACCCGGTTTCGGTCGATCGTCGAGCGGCTCATCGTGAACGAGCCGGAGTCGTCGTTCGAGACGCGGAAGAACGCGCCGCCGATCGCGCCGGCCACGTTGTGGGCGATCGTCACGCCGCACACGTTGGTCGTCTCGTCGCGGCCGTCCATGTAGATGGCGCCTCCGCAGCCGCCGTTGCCGGGGTTGCCGCCGTTGCCGGTCGCGGCGTTGTCGGTGAACGTCGAGTTGATGAGGGTGAGGTCGCCGTTGAGGCTCCCCACCGCGCCTCCGTTGCTCGCGGCGTTGTCGGTGAAGGTGCTGCCCGCGATGATCGTGTCGCCGCCGCCGAACGCGTAGATGGCGCCGCCCGCGATGTCCTGGCCGGGCGAGGGCGCGCGGTTGCCGATGAAGACCGAAGAGAGGACGGTCAGGCTCCCGCCGTCGCGGTAGATGGCGCCGCCCCCGACGGCCGTGTCGTCCCCGCCGGGCTGGCTGCGTCCGTCGCGAAAAGTGAGCCGCTGGACCACGAGCCGCGGCGTCGTCTGGTCGTAGCCCGAGTCGAGGTAGAGGATGCGCGACGTCCCGCCACCGCTGAGGGTGACGAGCCCGCCGCCGTCGAGCACTGCCTCGCGGGTGAACGTGATGGCGGAGGAGACCGTGATCGTGATCGGCTCGGGCCCGCAGTCGAAGACGATGGTGCCGCCCGCCGAGGCAGCGTCCGAGAGCGCCGCCTCCGTGCAGCTCGCAGGGGTTCCGTCGCCGACCACCGCCGTCGGGCTCGAGGCATCGTAGAGCGCCGGCGCGTCGCAGCGGGCGGGGGGCGGAACACTGGCGTCGTGCGTCGTACGGCCTCCGTCGTCGGAGCGTGCGCCGCCGTCAGGAGCGCCCGCGTCGCCCAGCTCGATCGGCGGTGAGCAGGCCACGAGCACGGCGGCGAGCGCGAAGCGACGCATGGCGACCTCCAGGTGTTGCGCCATCGTCTCACGGCCATCGACGCGGCGCGACCGTCACCGCGATGCCGTCGTGGAGCGTGCTCACGCTCTCGGGGCCCCTCCGCAGCCAACGGCGCCGAGCACGCTCGGGCCGTCGCCGCGCGGTCACTCTGCCAAGTTCGTCCACCCGATCGACCAGTCGTCCTCGCCGGGTGCGAGGCCGCCGGCGTAGCAGGCACCGGAGTCGACGCGGGCGTCGTCGGGGCAGCCGACCATCCCGACCCGCGACTCGGCGCCGGGCCGCAGGTCGAACGAGATCGCGGTGTCTACGAGGAGGGGGTCCAGGTCGAGCCGGTTCATGCGAGCGACCGCCGCGAGGTGGGCCTGCTCGTCGAACCCGTCCGCTTCCTCCCGGACCGGCTGGAGCGGTGAGAAGAACGTGATGCTGCGATCGACGCGGAGGAGCGGAGGCTCGCCGGCGGTGCTCACGCTCGAGTCCTCCACGTCGAGCACCGAGTTCGACCAGCCCGTGAAGATGGCGTTGGTGATGACGGCCTCCGCCTCGTCGTCGGCGAAGAACCCGTCTCTCGCTTGCCTCGTGCCGACCATCCCGACCAACGTGGCGTTGGCGATGATCGGCCCGCGGCCCGGCCCGTCGGCCTGGAGCGCGACCCCGCCGCTCGACTGCTGGCGCGCGAGGACGTACTGCGCCGAGCCAGTCCAGCCCCCCGCCCACTCGAGCGCCTCGTCGCCGCTCTCCGTGAGGACGAGGTGACGCAGCCGGACGCTCCCGCCGCGTACCTTGATGCCCTCCCACTCGGACTGGTGCACCTGCACGAAGTCGACGACGGTGCCGGTGCCGCAGCCTGCGAGCACCAGCCCGCCGAGGGTCGCGTTGCCCTCCTGCGGGTCGTCGATGTTGTCGCCGGCCCACTCGATCCGCACGTAGCGCAGGGTCCCGCAGTCGTGGGCGTCGTCGGTGCCGCCGTACGCGAGGTTGGTCTCGAGCCCCTCGGCGAGCGTCCCCACCGGCGCGGCGCGGCCCATCAGCGCGAGGCCCCGCCACTCGCCCGGCGAGTGGCTGAGGGGAGCGTCGTCGCTCGTGAACACGATCGGCGCCTCGGGGCGGCCGTCGGCGACGAGCCGCGCTCCGGGCCGAAACACGAGCGCCGCTTCGTCCTCGGCCATGACGACGGTGCCGGGCTCGATGGTGATCGTGGCCGGCGCGTGCACGTGGACCTCGCCCCCGAGCACGTACACGTTGTCGCACGACCAGGTCTCGTCGCCGAGGATCGCCACGTCCCGGCGCTGCGTCGCGCGCTCGCTCAGCGCGGGGCATGGACCGCGACCCGAGTCTGCCGCGTCGGCGTCCGTCGAGACGCGCGCGTCCGCCGCGTCTGCGTCCGCCGGGACGCGCGCGTCCGCCGAGACCTGCGCATCCCGGCGCTCGTCCTGCGATGCCCACGGCGTGCAGCCCGCGCAGGCGAGGGCGATCAGAAGCGTCCCGCGCATACCGCACCTCCGATCGACGGCGCGCACGTCAACGAAGCGTGCGACTCATCGGGCTCGCTCGCTCCGACCGCGAAGAGCACGGCCGCGCTCACCGCGAGCGCTCCAGCCGTGACGAAGAGCCCGATCGCGGCGTCCTCGGCGGCGTGTCCGTCGGCCCAGTCGTCCTCGCACGCGCTCAGGCGCGTGCCGAGCTCCGGGAGGCAGTCGTTCGAGGCGAACCTCTGCGCGTGCCCCTCGCGTATCCCCATCGCGACGCCGGCGCTCACGACCGCGAGCGCCGCCACGCCGGCGACGATGCCGCCGGTGATCCACAGCGGATCCCGCGCGCCCGCCGGCGCAGGCGCCGGGGCCGGCGCGACG
>JAEZBP010000357.1 GCA_023427125.1 Pseudomonadota bacterium
TAGACCGCGACGACCGCCCACGAGAAGAGCCCGTCGCTCCCCGCCTCGAGCCGCCGCCGGCCAGCGTCCACCCAGTGGAGCTTGAGGCGGCGCCGCTCCTCGTCGCTCGCCATCGAGGTGTCGACGGCCACCGGCGCGGTCACCCAGCGCTTGCCCTCGAGGCGCACGAGGCCGGCCGCCGCGAGCGCGGCGAGCGACTCGGCCTCCTCCTCGCGCGAGATGCCGAGGCGCTCGGCGAGCCACCCTGTCTTGTGCCGACTGAGCCGCGCGTACGCGCGCGTCTCGAGCTGCCGCAGGATCGCTTGCGACCACGGGTGCGTGAACGCGACCTCGCGGCGCGTCCGCAGCTCCGTCCACGCGCCCGCGATCTCCTCCAGCTTCGCCGGCGGCGCGAGCGCGGTCACGAAGTCGATCACGCGGAAGGTCAGCGCCTCGATCAAGAGGAGCAGCTCCGACGCGCGCGGCTCCGCGCGCCCGCTCATCCAGCGCGACGCGGTGTAGCGGCTCACCCGGCAGCGCTCCGCGACGTCGACGATCCGCGCCTCGCCGCGCAGCTGATCGAGGAGCGCCGCGACGCCGGCCGGCTCGCGCAGATCGACGCTCGCGAGATCCACCGGGAACGACGCGAGCGCGTCAGGCGGTGAGCCGCCGGTGCGCGCCACGATGCGGAAGAGCTCGGACGCCGAGGGCTCGCGGCGCCCGCTCTCCCACGTGTAGACGACGTTCGAGCGGTAGCCGAGCCGCCGGCTCAGGGCGGGCTGCGAGCGCTTGCCGCGCAGCGCGCGGACCAGCTGGCGGACGAGCGCCGGCGCGTCGAAGGCGAGCACGTATGTCAGATCTGCACCTCCGGGCGGCGATACGCCAGACGGAAAGCGCGTCTGCGTCATAGTCGGGCCTGGCGGGCGCCGCGCGGCTCGGTATTCTGTCGCTCATGCGTCGGGTCTCGGTCGTGAGCGCGCTGATCGCGGCTGCCTGCGCCGGCGGGCAGACCGGCGAGATCACCGAGCTCACCGCCTGTCACGAGGCGATCGGCGTGGTGGACGTCGGCGAGGCCTCGGAGGCCGGGCTCTCCGCGCTCGATCAGCTCGCGGCGCTGACCACCGCCGCCGACACCGCGCTCACGTGGGAGGACGCCGGGAGCACGCCGGCCACCGTCGCGTTCGCGCTGACCGGCGAGCCGGCCACGCTCCTCGGCGGCGCGGAGTGCGCGCGCCCGTGGCTCGAGGCGCCCGTGACGCTCACGGTGCGCACCGCCGACGGCGCGCTCGACGAGACGATCGAGGGCACGGTCCTCCTCGCGAACGGGACGGCGGCCGTGCGCTCGTCGATCCCGGTCTCCGAGATGAACGGCGCGCTCGAGCTCGACGCGTCGATCCTCCGCGTCGATCTCCAGCCGGAGCGCGACGCGCTGCGCGGACAGCTCTCGCTCGTCGACGAAGACGAGACCGAGCGCGCGCTCGCCTCCTTCTAATCGAGTCGCGACCCCATGCCGCGTGGGTCACGCGCGCGCCTCGCGCGGCGGGAGCCTTGCGCCCTTCAGGAGCCATCATGATCACCAGACGGACCGCCCTGCGCTCGACCTCGGCCCTCTTGCTGCTGCTCGCCGGCTGCGACGGCACGCCACCGCCTCACGCCGATGCGGGCGCCGACGCGGCGGTCGCGCCCGACGCCCAGACCCCGAGCGACGCGGGCGGGCCGTGCACGCCCGTGAGCGTCGCGACCTGGCGCCTCGACAACATGGACGACGTCTCGATCCGCTACCGCGCGCGCATCACGCCGCACGTGGGCGGCGATCCGTGGGACCTCTACCTGGAGCTCAACCGCTACGCGACCGACTACGTCGGCGAGTTCCCGCTCGGCGAAGGCCAGGACGCGAGCTACGGCAGCTGCGCGCGCTGCGTGATGGCGATGTACGGCACCAACTTCGACGAGGTGTTCTTCGCGAGCGAGGGCACGCTGGTCCTGCGCGAGGATCCCTTCGATCAGAAGCTCGACGCCACGTTCTCCGGCGTCGTGCTCGTCGAGTCGATGATCGTCGGGCCCACGCTCGAGTCGGTGCCGGTGCCCGGCGGCGCGTGCCTGGCCCTGGCGGAGACCACGGTCACCGCGACCTTCCCCTCTCCGGGCTGGCGCTGCCCCGCCGAGCAGTTCGACGACGGCGCGACCTGCCACTGCAGCTGCGGCGCGCCCGATCCGGACTGCTTCCGCGAGTGCCCGCTCCCGCCGGATCCCGCCTGCGATCCCACGCCGCTCCCGATCGCCGGCTGCGCCGCCGGCGATCTCTGCACGTGGGAGGGCGAGTGCGCGGCGACCTGCGATCACGAGGGGCGCGTCTCGTGCGCGACCGGAGGCGTCTGCGGCCTCTCGAGCCAGGGGGATCGCTGCTTCGATCCGAGCGACGCCGGCGACCGCGTGGACGGCGCCGCGCTCGGCGCGGACTGCGCCGAGGGCAACCTCTACTGCGGCGTCGACGGCGAGGGCTTCGCGCAGGGGCTCTGCGACGCCGACGAGGACTGGCTCTGCCGCCCCACCTGCGCGGGCGACGAGGACTGCACGGTCGACGGCGAGATCTGCTGGACGCTCATCATCGAGACGGCGTCGGGCGCCGGCTACGGCTTCTGCCGTCCCGCGCCGCCTCCCTGCCAGGAGGCGGGCACGACCTGCACCGACCACCTCGACTGCTGCACCGTGCTCTGCGAGGGCCTCGGCGTGGACGGCGCGACCACCGGCACCTGCGCGTAGCCGCCGCCTCCGCGTCCCCACCGCTGAGCTCGCCATCGAGATCGGCCGTAGCGTCGCTGCGCGATCGCGTCAGCGCGCGCGGCCGGAGCCGAGCGCCGTCTGGATCGCGATCTCCACCGGAGAGGCGCTGCCGTCCTCGCGGTCCAGGCGGAGCGGCTGCGTCCCGAGCAGCGGCGGCTGCGCCAGAACCGGGGCCGCGTGCCGCGGTGCGCTTGCGCGGAGTGCACGAGGAAGGGGTGACAGAGATAGACGGTGCCCGCGTCTCCGGTGGCGAGGACCTCGGGGCGGTGCGCGCTGTCCGCGAAGGCGCTCGCGGCGAGCTCGCGCAGCGTCATGCCGGCCTCTCCGGCGGGCGCGAGGGTCCGCGCGATGTCGAGGTGCGAGCCGGCGCGGATGCGCGTGGGCGCGTCGCGCTCGCCCACGTCGGAGAAGAGGAAGAGCATCAGCAGCGATCGGCCCTTCGACCTGACGTTGGCGCGCCACTCCATGAAGTCGGGGTGCTCGGTGCCGAAGCTCACGTCGATGTGCCAGCCGGCGTCGCCGGGATCGAGCGGCGACGGAAAGCGCACCGGGAAGGTGCCGAGCGCGCCGAGCCGAGCCCATCGTCCGCGCCCGACCAGCTGATCGAAGCAAAGATGGAGGACGGCCGCGCTCGCGGCGGCGACGAAGGGAGGCTGAGCGTAGTGGCCGAGCCGGATCACCGGCTTGGTCCACGTGGACGGATCGTCGGGATCGCAGCCCGTGTCGCGCCAGAGGATCGCCCGCGCCTCGTCGGCGAGCGCGCGCGGGAACGCCTCGTCGAGGCGGACGAAGCCCTCGTCGATGAAGCGCTCGATCTGCGCGTCGGAGAGCGCGCGCTCGTGGTCATCGCGAGCCATCGCGCCAACTCAGCGGCGACGGCGGATCACGATCGCGGCGCCGAGGGCGAGGGCGAGCG
>JAEZBP010000370.1 GCA_023427125.1 Pseudomonadota bacterium
AGCTCGCCCTCCGACATCGCGAGCTCCCCGAGGGGCCGCTCCGCGTCACCTTCCTCGACGTCGGCCAGGGCGACGCGGCGCTCGTCGATCTGCCGGACGGCCGCCTGATGGTGATCGACGCCGGCGGCGCCACGCACGGCGGGCCCGATCCGGGTGAGCGGGTCCTGGTGCCGCTGCTCCGGGCGCGCCGGCGCGCGCGCATCGACGTGCTGGTCCTGAGCCACCCCCACCCCGATCACTACGGCGGGGCCGGCGCGCTGCTCGACGCCTTCCCGATCGGCGAGGTGTGGGACAGCGGTCAGGCCGAGGCCGAGCAGGCGGAGGGCGAGGTGGCCGCGCTGCTCGCCCGAGCTCGACGAGCGGGCGCGAGGATCCGAGGCCCGCGCGAGCTCTGCGGGCGCACGCAAGGCTTCGGCGCAGCGCGCGCGCGGGTGCTCTTCCCCTGTCCCGAGTTCGACGCAGGCTGGGGCCCGAACGACAACTCGCTCGTCGTGGAGATCGAGCTCGCCGGACGCCGCGTGCTCTTCACGGGCGACGTGGAGCACCACGCGGAGGGCGAGCTCGCATCGCACGACTCGTTGACGACGGTCGACGTGCTCAAGGTCCCCCACCATGGCTCGCGCACCTCGAGCACGCCGGCGCTGCTCGATCTCTTGAGGCCGCACGTCGCGGTCGCCAGCATGGGCCGTCACAACCGCTACGGGCACCCGCACGACGAGGTCTGGTCGCGGCTCGAGGCGCGCGTCCCGTGCGCGCTCCGCACCGATCGTCACGGCGGGGTGGTGGTCACGATCACGAGGGACGGTGAGCTCACGGCGACGCCGACCCTGGGCAGCGCCGCCTGCACCGCGCCGGCGCCGCGCAAGCGCTCACGTCCGGGTTCGTGAAGGGCGATGGGTGGCGCGATCAGCGCTCGACCGAGCAGCCGGTGACGTCGCGCTCGAGCTCGACATCGGCCGTGTCGCCGCTGGCGCTGACGACGCTGCACGAGCCCTCGAGGCCGACGACTCCGTCACCGAGCGCGTAGGGCATCGAGATCGAGCACTCGCCGTCGACCGGCGAGTACGCGAGGCCGCCGAGCTCGATCTCGACGCGGCCGGCCTCGAGCGCCGCGCCGCTGTTCTGCATCACCGTGAAGCGGGTCAGCGGGCTGACGTCCCCGGGGTTGGTGCCGCCCGAGTGGATGTCCACCGTGGCTCCCCACTGCTCGTTGCCCGCGTCGTCCATCGTGCGCAGCAGCCGGCAGGTGCCGGTGAAGCGTCCTACTCCCGAGCCGTCGAGGCGAGTCTGGCTCGGCAGCTCGAAGGTCCGCACGGTGGGGCCGGGGGCGGTCACGGTGACCAGCCCCTGCGCGGTCAGGCCCGGGTCGGCGCACGCCGAGAGGAGGAAGAAGGCCGCGAGGGGGAGGAGGATGCGTCGCGTCATGGCAGGAGGCTTCCGGTGCCAACAGCGTGCCAGAGGTGGCCGCATCGTCAATTAGGAGGTTATGCGCCCTCGCTGCCAGCCGTCGTGCACGGCCGCGCCGTGGCCTGTGAACGCCGGTTACGCCCCCGGCTTGAGCATCGCGAGGAAGACGATGAGCGCGGCGAGCACCACCACCGCGAGGCCGAGCCCGCCGAAGAGGCCCGCCGACGCCGGCTTGGTGCCGGCGGCGGCCTTGCGGAGCCGGCCGGTCAGCACGCCCGTGATCCCGGTCAGCACGATCAGCAGCGTGAGCTTCCCGTGCATCCACCCGGCCTTCGCGTAGAAGGTCGTGAAGTTGGGGATGAGGTAGCTGAGGCCCGCGAGCCAGGCGAGCAGGAGGCCTGGCGTGGCGAGCATCAGCACCGCCTTGCGCGCCGCGGCGATCGCCGTCCGCCCGCCCTCTCCCTCGCGCGCGCCCGACGCGGCCACGAAGGCCGCGGTGGCGACGCCGCCGACCCAGAGCGCCATCCCAAGGAGGTGCGTGGCGATCGCCAGCTCACGGAAGCTCATCGGCTCACCCTTCTACCTTTGTCGCTCCGCTGCGTGGCGGGCTGTCGACACCTGCGTCGGCGTGCTCGACCTCGAGTCCCGGGCAGGTGTCGCCACCCCGTCACTTCGCTTCGCTCCGGGTCTCGCGCTCGTACACGCGGTACTTCTTGTAGACCTTCGCGCCCATCGACTTGATCCCGACGTTGATCGGGTGGTTGTCCTCGAGGGTCCAGCTCAGCTCGCCCCACTCGTAGCCGAGCTGCTCGCCGCGCTTGGCGATCTCGACGTAAAGCGCGTGCGAGAGCCCTCCGTACTTGCGCTGGTTGCGGAGCTCGCTCCGGATGCCCAGCATCATGAGCCGGGCGGACTTGGGGCGGTTGATCTTCAGCCGCCAGAGCAGCTTCGCGACCTGCACGGGGCCGAGCTTGCCGTCGAAGTCCCGGATCACCTCGTTGAGGTTCGGCAGCACGATGCAGATGGCCATGGGCCGATCGTCGATCTCCGCGATGAGCGCCATCTTCTCGTCGAGGATCAAGCGCAGATCTTCACCGGTCTTCTTGACCTCGTCCGGCGTGGCGGGGACCCAGCCCCAGTTCTCCTTCCACGCGTCGTTGAAGATCTCCATGATGATGTCGAGCTCGCGATCGATCTTCTTCACGTCGACCGAGCGGATGCGCACCTCGGGGAGCTTCTTCACTTGCTCCCACGCGCGGAGCGCGCGGCCCGGCGTGTTGCCGACGTCGAAGCGCCACGCCAGGAGATCCTTGGCCTTCTCGAGGCCCGCCGCCTGGGCCACGCGATCCTGCCAGGGGCGCGAGTGCGGCATGAGGATCTGGGGCGGCATATCGAAGCCCTCGATCAGCACGCCGACCTCCTCGTTCATGTTGAGCGAGAGGGGCCCGCGCATCCGCGTCATCCCTCGCGCGGCGAGCCACTGTGCGGCTCGCGCGATCAGCGCGCGGCCGACCTCGTCGTCGTCGATGGTGTCGAAGAAGCCGAAGAAGCCGGTCTTGTCGCCGTGGAGGCGGAGGTGCTCGTGATCGAGCTGGGCCGAGCAGCGCCCGACGAGCCGTCCGTCCTTCCACGCGGTGAAGAGCGTGACCTCGCCGCGCTTGAAGAAGGGGTTCTTCCCCGGCGTGAGCCGCGCGCGCAGATCGAAGCCGAGCGGCTCCACCCAGCACTGGTCCCCGTCGAACACCACGCGCCCGGCCCTGACGAAATCGTCGAGGTCGGCGCCCGGCGTGTGCTCACGGATCTCGATGGCCATCGGGCATGGCTGCTAGCAGTGGCCGCCGTGCACCGCAAGGGGCCTTGGTCGCCGCGGCGCGAGCACGTACGATGAGCCTCATGTCGAGATCGTCGCGCTTCCTTCAGCTCCTCGTCGCGCTCCAGGCCCTCCCCCTCGCTGCCTGCGATTCGCCCTCGGTGCCGGCCGACGCCAGCGCCGACTCGGGCCCGCCTCCCAACTGCGACGCCTTGCTCCCCTTCGCGACCGGCGACGCCGATGGCCACGCCGAGCCGCTCGGCGCGCCGGCGGGAGAGGCGCGCGCGGGCCGCCTCGACGCGAGCGCGCTGCCCGTCGATCGCACCGGGCTCGCGACCTGGGAGGCGGGCGACTTCGTGCTCGCCAACGATCGCGTCGCGTTGATCGTGGAGGACGCGGGCGACTCCGATCTCTACGACCCCTTCGGAGGGCGGCCGGTCGGGATCGCGCGGGTCGAGGGCGGCGCGCTCGTCGACGCCGCCGACTACAACGAGGTGATCCTCGGCTTCGGCGGCTTCCTCGTCGAGAGCGAGTCGGTCACGGTGATCAACGACGGCGGAGACGGAGAGGCCGCGGTGGTGCGCGCGGTCGGTCCGCTCGGCCCGCTCGAGTTCGCGGGCGAGCTCCTCACCACCCTCGTCCCCGGCGACTACGGCGGCCTCCCCGCCGCGCTCGACTACACGTTGGAGCCCGGCTCGGACGCCATCGACGTCCACCTCGAGGTCCAGGTGCCGACGCCGGGCGCCGTGCGCACGCGGATGCTCACCACGGCGTTCTTCCAGCGCTACCGCATGCCGCGCTGGCTCGAGGGCACCGGCTTCGCCGAGCCCCCGGCCGGCCCGCAGTCGATGGCCCTCTTCATCGACGACGCCGCTGCGAGCTACGCGTGGATCGCGGGTGAGGAGCGCGCGCTCACCGAGATCCTCGACGTCTCGGGCGTCCTCGCCTACTCGCAGGGGCGAGCGGTCGCAGAGGGCTGCGCCAACACCCGCTTCCACGTCGGCACGATCGTCGTCGGCGGCCCGGGCCTGCCCGGCTTGCAGAGCGCGCTCGCGCGGCGTCGCGGCGAGAGCCTCCGTACGATCACCGGCACGGTGATGGAGTCGGACGGGACGACGCCGGCGACCGGCGTGCGGGTGCACGTGCGCCGCGCCGACGGCTCGCACTTCGCGCGGCTCACCCCGGCCGCCGACGGAACGTTCGCGGTCGACGTGCCCGACGAGAGCGTCTCGTTCTTCGCGTTCCGCGAGGGCATGGCGCTCGTCGGCCCGGTCGACGTCGCGGCGAGCGTGAGCACGGTGGCGCTCACGATGAACGAGTACCGAACGATCATCGTGAACGTGACCGATGGCGACGATCCCGCCACCGACGACTTCATCCCGGCCCGCGTCCAGATCGTGCCGAGCGCGGCCCCGCCGGCGATCCCGGCCGACCTCGGCGAGCTCGTCCATCGGAACGGCCGGGCCCACGTCGCGTTCACCACCACCGGGAGCATCGAGCTGCGAGTGGATCCCGGCCTCTACGAGATCATCGTGTCGCGCGGCTACGAGTGGGAGATCGTGCGCGAGGGCGTCGACGTGACGAGCGAGCCGCTCGCGACCCTCGACGCCGAGCTCCAGCGCGTCGTCGACACGACGGGCGTGATGTGCGCCGACTATCACATCCACACGCACCGCAGCCCCGACTCGCCGGACTCGCCGGAGCTCAAGCTCATGGGGCTCATCGCCGACGGCCTCGAGATCGCGATCCGCTCGGATCACGAGTGGGTCAACGACTTCCAGCCGGTGATCGAGGCGATGGGGCTCGAGGAGCACGCCTTCGGGATCGGCGGCGAGGAGCTCACCACCTTCGCGTGGGGCCACTTCAACATCTTCCCGCTCACCGCCGATCCCTCGCGCGTCAACAACGGGGCGGTGCCCTGGGTCGGCCGCCTCCCTCCGGAGGTCTTCGACGAGGCGCGAGCTCGCTCCGAGGCGCCCGCGTTCATCATCAACCACCCGCGCGGCGCGGCGATCGGCGGCTACTTCGCCGCGGCCGGCTACAACCCGGTGACCAACACCGCCGCCCGCCAGGAGCTCTGGGACGACGAGTTCACCCTGGTCGAGGTCTTCAACGACGGCGACTTCGAGGACTTCCGGGAGAGCGTGGTGGCCGACTGGTTCGGGCTCTTGAACGGCGGCCGGCGCGTCTTCGCGGTCGGCAGCTCGGACAGCCACGGCATCTGGAGCTCGCCCGTCGGCTACCCGCGCACCTGCCTGGAGCTCGGCACCGACGATCCGCAGGCGCTCACCCCGAACATGGTGCGCGACGCGACGCAGGCGGGTCACAGCACGATCAGCGGCGGCCTCTACCTCACGGTCGTCGGGCCGGGCGGCGCGGGCCCGGG
>JAEZBP010000390.1 GCA_023427125.1 Pseudomonadota bacterium
GTGCGTCGAACGGCGGCAGCGGGACGAGCAGCGGGACGAGCGGCGAGAGCGTGGCGCCGGTCAGCGGCGGGCGGAGCGCGCGGAGGCCCCTCGAGCTCGCCGTCGATCGCCGATCGTTCGAGGTCTTCCGCGGCCGCGAGCTCGAGGTGACGGGCATCGCGCAAGGCGTGGCGGGCGGCGTGAGCGGCCTGCGGGTGGAGGTGCTGCTCCGCGCGCGCCGCGGCGACTCCGAGTCGCTCCTCGGCGTGACCGTCACCCGCGACGCGGGCGTCTTCCGCGGCGTCTTCGGCGTGCCCCCGGATCTCGCGGTCGGAGACTACCGCCTCATCGTGCGCTCCCCCGGCGACGCCGAGCACGCGCCGGCCGAGGCTGGGTGAGCGGGCCGGCGATTCAAGCGCTGCTTCCGGCTTCCTCGGCCTCCTGGAGCCTGCCGGGGGCCGCTGTGGCCTGATGCATGTTCCTGAGGTAGCCGCGCAGGATCGCCTGATCGACGCGGCTGCGCTCGCTGACCGGCGCGGGGACGCGCATCAAGAGGTGCAGCTCGCCCTGCTTGTCGGTCATCGCGAGGTGGACGCGCGGATCGACGCTCGTCTGCGGGAGCCCGTGGCGCTTCGCTTGCTGGGTCAGGAAGCGGCGCGCGGCCTCCAGGTACTTGGCGCAGGCATCGCGGCCGGCCTCGAGGAGCGCTCGCTCGGCGCGCTCCCAGTCGGCGTCTTGGCCGATGGGGACCTTCACGATGTGGAGCACGTACTCGTCCATGAACGTCTCGTTCACGACGGAGCCGCTCAGGAAGAGGCTGTTGGGCACGGTGACCGAGCGGCCGGTGCGCTGGTGGCCTTGGCCGACCTCGAGGAGCGTGGTCGAGAGGAGCGAGATGTCGATGACGTCGCCGCGCACCGCGCCGATCTCGACGCGATCGCCGATCGAGAACGCGCCGCTGCCGGCGCGCAGCACCGAGCCGCTGATGCAGAGGATGAGCTCCTTGGTGGCGAGGACGAAGGCCGCCGAGAGCGCGACGACGCTGAGCGCGAACGACTGGATCTCCGAGCCCCAGATGAACAGCAGCCCGAGGAGCCCCACGCCGAGCGAGGTGTTGCGGGCGACGACACCCCAGCGCAGCCGCAGCTGCTCGGAGTCGACCTTCGCGCGATTGATCGCCTGCCGTGCGAGGGCGCGGATCCCGAGCGCCGTCGCCACGACGAGCGCGCTCGCGATGAGGTTCCGGCGGACGTTCGGATCGTTCCAGAGCTCGGTCGGGTCCAAGGTGCGCGGAAGCTAGCCGCTTCGGCTTGCCGTGACGAGCGGGCCCGAACACGCTCCGCGCCATGAGCCTCGCTGCCAACCTCCGGAGCTTCGTCCCCTCGATCGAGAAGCGCGGGAACTTCATCCGCGACAGCTGGGATCGACTCTCCAAAGTGCCCGGCGGTGCCGCGCTCTTCAGCCGCCTGGTCGGCGTCGCCGCGCCCTACACGGGCTCGATGGGCGCGCGCGTGACCGAGCTCGAGCGCGGGTTCGCGCGCGCCGAGCTGCCGGATCGGCGCCGGGTGCGGAACCACCTCGACTGCATCCACGCGATCGCGCTCGCCAACCTCGCGGAGCTGACCGGCAATGTGGCCGTCGCCTACACCCTGCCCGACGACGCCCGCTTCATCGTGGCGGGCATGTCGATCGACTACCTGAAGAAGGCGCGCGGCACGATCACCGCGACCGCGACCTGTCCCTTCTTCACGGGCAGCACGAAGGAAGAGTACGAGATCGAGGTGTCCCTCAAGGACGCCAAGGGCGAAGAGGTCGCCCACGCCGTGCTGCGCACCCTGGTCGGCCCCAAGAAGGTCTGAGCTCGCTGGGAAGCGCGAACCCAGCGGATGGCGGCCGCATAGCCCCGATCGAGCGCAGCCGCGCGCTAGGGGCTGCTAGGGGCCTGGGTTGGATTGACACGGGCCGATCAGGTGGGGTACAAGAGCTACGTGGGTGGGACACCGAATCGACGGGGGCTCGCGGGGGGGGGCCGTGGTGTGGGGCGGCTGCCTCGCGGTCGGCGCGCTCGCGGGTTGGTGGCTTGGTCGGGCATCCCCCTCGCAACCGGCTCCCGTCCCAAGCTTCGGCCTTCCAGCGAGCAGTGTTGGTGAGGTGGCCGAGGTGCATCCGTCGCCGGCACCCGGCCGACACGGGCAGAACCCACCGCTTCGCACCGCTTCACTCCGTGACGGTGGCAGGTCGCCGATCCTGGACGCCGAGCCGGAGCCGGTCTCAATCGGTGACTGCTTTGCTCGCTCCGTCGCCGATGAACGGTTCCTGCAGTGGACGCGGTCGGTCCATCAAGCCGGTGTGCCACAGTGCCTGACGGGCGAGTCCTTACCGCTGACGGCTGCGCCAGCTGCGCGCGAGCGATGCGGAGCCATGAGCGAGGCGCTCTGGGTTCGCACTACCCCGCAGATGACGGCCATTCTTCGCGCGATGCGCGACCTTGCCGGTGAGAACGGCGACTCGCTGTTCGGCAGCATCTGGCGTGATGTGGATTGCCGCTCGCTGTCCGAGTCCGATCTAGGAGCGGCGCTACACCTCGCCACTCTCGCGCCTGCGTGGACCGATCCTGATTTCCTTGCGTGTGTCGTGGAGCGGGAGTCGGGCTCCGAGGCCTTTCCGCTCTGGAGTGCTCTCGACGCGGCGCTGGTAGTGCCGGGTAGCGGTTCATGGGTTCGAGATGCCGACTATCGTGACGGCCGTACATTGTGGCGTCTCCAGCGCCTTCGTGGCGAGCCGGAAGCGGACCGTATTGCGCCGCGCTCCGAGTAGACAAATGGAGGCAGAATCATGCGAGTGGAATGGACGGTGTTGATCAGCGCTTTGGCGATGGTGTCGACGCTTGGGATGGCGCGGCCGGCGTCGGCGTTGACAACGATTACACTCGACGGTGCGTCGAACGGCTTCGTCATCGGCATGGCTGGG
Organism: Pseudomonadota bacterium; assembly: GCA_023427125.1. Lineage (GTDB taxonomy): Bacteria > Myxococcota_A > Polyangia > Polyangiales > Sandaracinaceae > JAEZBP01. Next base: position 2,950 of record JAEZBP010000390.1, read on the forward strand.
GGCACGGCACGAATCTGCTGGCGCGATTCGGGCGGCCACGAGCAGCTCCAGAGTCTGCGGACGTCAGGGACGGGGCCGCTCAATGACGATGTCGTGATTGCAGCAAGCGGCGGTAACGACGGCGGATATCTTGTACAATCTGCGGGCCACACGCCGCATCCGTCGCACGATTGCGGGATCACGAGCTGGGACCCGCTGCAGTACGACGGGCGCTTTTTGGACATTCATGGCGGGGACGGGCTCGATGTGCTGCAGGGGGCCGTCGGTGCTGGCGACACACGCCTCAGTGGGGGCAATGGTAACGACATCCTGTATCAGTACTCCTCGAGAGGTCACCTCTACGGTGACGCGGACAATGACGAGCTCGTGTCCGATGCGTCGAGCCCAGGCATGGGATCGAGCCAGGTTTTGAGTGGGTCTACGGGAGCGGACTGCCTCTGGGATGTGAACGGTACATCCACCTCGTGTGACTGCGGCGGTCAGGTCGTCGACAACCGGCATCAGAGCCATTCATGTAGCAACTGTGACGCCACCCCCGTCCTTTGCTGCGGGCTTTGTTGAGCGCATGATGGCACGGCTTCGGGCGCCACTCTTCGTCTTCGCGGTCTCCTCGGCCTACATCGTCGCGGGGTGCGAGTGTGCCGCCGTGGGCTCGGGGTCCGACGCCGAGGTGGCGGCCGACGCCGCCGCGGCGACGGACGCGCCTCCGCAGCCTCCTCCGCGCTACTGTCGCGACTCCATCGTGCGGCGCTACCTCGGGCCGCTCCCCGTCGAACCAGGGCGGGGGAGCGTGTCGTTCTTCCGAGTCGCATCCTCGGACACGCAGGACGTCGTCGCCGCGGAGCGGGGAAACCCCGGCACCGCCGTCGTCACTTCGGTGCGCCGCGAGGATGGAGCAGTGCGCCACATCGCCATTTGGGAGGCCGCCAGGGTCATCCACGCCACCGCCGAAGGCGCCACCATCGCCGTCGTCGGGCGGGACATCGACAGCGTGGTGCTGCGGCGCGTTCGTTCGAGCGGCGATGCGTTCCTGGAGCAGTCAGCGATCGACCCGTTGGGCAGCGTCGATGCGCCGTACATGCGCTTGGCTCGTGCGCGCGCCGATCGGGATGTCCTCTTGCGTGTGACGAGGGGCGAAGGGGAGCCGATTCGCGCGTTCCGCATGACCTGGGCCGAGGACGGCCCGCCGGTGGCGGTCGAGCTCGACCTTGGCATCGACGATACTCGCACCGTCAGGGCGTTCGAGGTGGTGCGGACGACCGATCGCGTCGTCGCCCTGCTGTTCGTGGGCTCGTTGGACGCTGCTTCGGGCCACGGGTACGTGTTCTGGATGGACCCCGAAGCCACGCGCGTCGACGCGACGGTGGAGTTCGAGGCGGTGCAGATCGGGGGCAATTGCTGCCCGATGGCGCCGATGCCCGATGGAACGGTCATCATCGCGACGGAGACCGGCAGCAGCAGTCCGGCCGAGGTCCTTCGCGTCGCGTTCGGCGAGGCGCCAGTGTCCCTCGGGTTCCTGCGTGACGGCTTCCGGGTGTTCGCGACGGCCGGGGGCGAAGAAGACGCGTTCTTCGTCACGAGCGGCTACTCCACCAGCGTCGGAGATCCGCTCGAAGGTGGTGGCTTCTTCGATCGGCCGCTCTTCATCGGCCACCTCCCGGTGGATCGGTTCAGCCTTCAAGACGGCTACATTCCCGTGCTGAGCGGCTCTTGTCATGAGGTCGGTGTCGCAGCACCGCCGGGCGGTGGTGCGGTTCTCGCGAGCACGTGCGGCGATGCGCTCGCGCTCGAGCTCACGTACCTGTGCGTGCCCGGGGTGGAGTGATGCCCGTGCCTCGAGCCGCGCTGCTGATGTCCGTGCTCGGCGCAGTGGTCGGGTGCAGTGCTTCGCACACGGGACATGAGGACGGCGGGACCGATGGTGCCTCCTCCGATGCCGGGAGCACGGACCCGGATGCCGGTCCCCCCCTCCCGTCGTGCGGCGAAAGCACAGGCCTCGATCTGTTGCCGTACCGACTGAGTCCGGAGTCCGCCCGCCGTCCGTCGACGATCCCCCTCGCGATGATCGAGACGCCGGAGGGCGGGAGCGCCGTGCTGGTGTACCAGCGGTGGGAATCGACCGAAGGAATGGGGGGTGTGCGGCGACTCCTCGTCTTCGATCCGGCCGGCATGCCCCTCCACGATCTGGAGATCCATCGAGATGCGCTGTCTTGGAGCGCGACCGCCGACATTGCCGTCGTGGGACGTGAGCTCTGGACCGTCGGCCTCGACCGTCCCACGAACTCAGCGGGCCGTATCGAGCACGAGCTCTGGGTGGCGCGCGTCCAGCCGGGCTTCGGTCCGGTGCGGCGCGAGGTGCTTGAGACCCACTCCGATCCAGAGATGTTCGACGGGCTCGCGATCTTCGCGGACGGCGATGTGGTGGACGTCTTCACGCTGCTTGCCGGCGAGATCCAGCATCGGCGGCTCGATCCAGAGGGGGGCTCAGCGCCCAGTCCCGTAACGACGGACGCCGGGTTCGAATTCTCTTCGCGGCTGAGCGCGCATCGTGCGGGCGACACGACGTGCCTCGTCATACGCGAGCGCTCAATCGGGCGTGTAACGCTCTTGCGCGCGACGGGAAATGAGGTGGAAGAGCGCCGTGTCGTCGTGGCCTCCGGTGCCAACTTCAATCCTCCGGCGCGCGCGAGAGACGGCGCATGCGAGATCGCCTATTTCGAGGCGAGCGCCATGCGTCCCACCGAGGGAGCGATCCGCTTCGTCGACGGCGCAGGCGCTGCCACCGGATGGGCCGGTCTCCACCCGTTCGGAATGACGTTCGGCGACGACGCCAACGGACTCCTGGTCGCCACCTGGGATCCGGAATGGGCGGGGCAGACGGCCATCTACTCGTTCACGCTGGACGAAGAACGTTGCTCCGTCCCCGAGCCTCTGCTGCGTATCGATGCACAGCCGATGGGGGGGCTTCCGCTGGGCGCTGTCATGCGGGCCGGCGACTTCGTCGCTCTCGCCGAGTTGACCGGTCCGGGCGAGCT
>JAEZBP010000393.1 GCA_023427125.1 Pseudomonadota bacterium
TCGCTCTCCACACCCTCAACCCGCGCGCGGGTGCTCGCGCTGTTGGCGACGCTGTCGCCGCACCCGAGCAGCGCGCTCGAGCACGCGAGCAGCACGATCCCGACCCGGCCCACGCGCCTCTTCTAGCACGCGCTCGCTCGGGGCGTCTGCCCGAGCGGCCCTGTCCTCGCGAGCGAGACGGTCAGGGCGCGCAGGCGGGTGCGCCGAGGCCGTCGAAGGTGTCTCGTGGGAAGCCCGCCCACTGCACGCTCGGATCGAAGGCGTCGCTCCCGTCGGGATCGCCGGTTGTCACGGCGCAACGCCGGCGCAGGGTGCGGTCCGCCGTGGATAGACCTCCTCCGGTCCACGCCGAGCTGGGGGCGGGGGGACCGATCACGCCGATGACGTCGAGGGTCGTGCCGGCGCAGAAGAGCTCGATCGCGTCGTTGCCGTTGAACTCCATCACGCTCCCGGCCCCCGCCGACACGTCGCAGCTCACGGACGAGTCGATCCCCTCGCGGCAGGCCACGAAGACGTCGCCGGCCGCCAGCGAGCCACTGAGCGCGAGCCTGCGGGGCGTGGTCCCACCGTTCATGTACGCGAGGATCTCGCAGTCGCTCAGATCGACGGCGGCGCTGCCGGGGTTGTAGATCTCGAGTGCCTTGTTGCCCGAGCCCGAGCCCTCGACGTACTCGCTGAAGTAGAGGACGGGCGCGCTCTCGCCGCTCGTCGTCATCGCGCCGGCGTTCGCGACCTGATAGCCGTCGGTCGAGCCGGCGGTGCCGCTGTCGCAGTAGGTCCAGGTCGCCCCCGAGTCGGACGAGAAGCGGTAGGCGAAGTCGTAGGTGCCGGCCGGGCCGGGCGCGATGATCGTCGCGCGGTACTCGTCGGCGCCGGGCTCCGCCGTGTCGACCCACCCGCCGCGCGGGCTCGCCGCGATCCACGTCCAGCCGGAGGCCGTCGCCGGGTCGCTGCCGTCCGGGCCGAAGCCCACCGCCCCGATGACGAAGGGCGAAGGGTCATTGCCGGTCGAGAGGGTGGTGATGCCGTCGACGACCACGCGGCCGTCGATCGCGTGCGAGGTCCCGACGTCGGCGGTGATCGTCGTCGGCGCCTCGAGCCGGCAGGAATCCACACTGAACGAGGGGCAGATCTCGTTGGCCGCGCCCGGCGTGCCGAGGTCGGTGCTCCCCGTGATCGGCGTGGTCGCCGTGCACCAGCTCCCGCCGGCGTCGTTGGCGCTCGCGCTGAGCGCGCTGGCCGAGAGGTTCATCGACGCGCCGGTCGGCCGGGGGAAGAACGGCCCGCCGTCGTAGGTGACCGAGTCGATCGGCGTCCCCCCGCAGGTGATCGCCACCGTGTCGCTGGTGTTGGTGAGCCCGAAGCTCGTCGTCCATCGATAGTCTGGCGAGAAGCCCGGCGCGCCTTCGACGCTCGAGCTCACCGCGAAGGTCGCGTAGCCGCCGGCCGGCACGATCACGCTCCGGTCGATCGTGAAGCGATCGCTCATCCCGCCGCCACCCGTGACGAGGCAGCCCGCGAGCTCGAGCGGCTCGGCGCCGGGGTTGTGCACCTCGAACCACTCGCCGTCGGCGTCGCTGAACGCCGTCGGGTCCTGCATGATCTCCGAGATCACGATCTGCCCCGCCGCGGTCACCGGGGCGACGGCGCTGCACATCGTCTCGTCGAACGCGCACGCGGCGTCGCAGCGGAGCACCCCGCTCATGAAGCCGGGGCGGCTCGCGCAGCTCTGGCCGCGCAGGTCGGTCCCGTCGCACGCCTCGGCGCCCTCCGCCGTCCCGTCGCCGCAGCTCGTGCAGGCCGACATGTCGAGCGTGCAGCTCGCGCTGCAGGTGATGGTGCCCTCGTCGGGGCAGCTCGCGCCGCCGAGCAGATCGCCGTCGCACGCCTCGCCGGCGTCGATCACCCCGTTGCCGCAGAGCGTGCACGCGGAGGCGTCGACGGTGCAGTCGGTCGCGCACGCGAGCGCGCCGATCGCGCCCGCGCCGAGCTCATCGACGCAGGTACGGCCTCCGAGATCGTCGCCGTCGCACTGGTCGGCGCCGTTGACCGCGCCGTCGCCGCAGGTCGAGCACATCGCGGTGTCGTACGCGTCGCAGGTGGCCGCGCAGCGGAGCACCCCATCGACGAAGCCCTCGTCGGCGCAGGCGCTCCCGCCGAGGTCGTCGCCGTCGCAGGTCTCGGCGCTGTCGCTCACGCCGTCGCCGCAGCGGGCGAGCGTGCAGTCGGTGCGGCACGCGTCGGCCAGCGTGTCCGAGTTGTCCTCGCCGTCGTCGCACTCCTCGTCGCCGCCCATCACGCCGTCGCCGCACGTGTTGGTGGTGGCGTCGGGCTCCACCGACGCGTCGTCCGTCGCGCCGTCGTCCATCGCGCCGTCGCTCATCGAGGCGTCGCTCGCCGACGCGTCCTCGCGCATCGAAGCGTCCATCGTCGACGCGTCGGCGGTCTCGTCACCGGCGTCGCGGCCGGCGTCGGCGGGCACATCGGGCCGGTCGCAGCCCGCGAGCACCAGGAGGCTCAAGAGCATGGATCGATAAGACGTCGCGGACATGATCGAGCCTCCACAGGAGCAAGGGGTGCCTCCCCATACCACGTGCACCCGCCCTGTCCGCCCGCGATGTCGTGACGAGCGCGTGACCAACACCGGCGGCTGCGTGATCACACGCTCGCTTCCGCTCCGCGCGTGGCATTGCGTCGCGCCGCGCGGTCGCCGCGCCGGACTCCTCGAGGCTCCTCCGCGCCGGCGCTCCGGGTCCTCGGACGATGAGGTCAGCATCGTTGACGCGACGGCACATGAGCGTCGAGCATGCGGCGCATGACTCGCTCGACTCCGAGGCTCCATGGCTGAGCTCGATCGCCTGCCGCTGCTCGGCCTGCTGGCGGACGCCGTGCTCCCGGGAGAGACGCGCACGCTGATCGCGAGCGCCCTCGATCCCGCGACCTTCGCCGCCGCCCGCAAGGCCCGCCCGCCGCGCCTGCTCGCGCTCGCCGTGCGCACGAGCGCCGAGCTCCCCTCGTTCGTCTCGAGCCGGGTCGGCACCGTGTGCGACGTCGTCTCGATCGGCGAGGACGCGATCGAGCTCCGCGGTCTCTCCCGCGCGCGCATCAAGAAGGCCTCCGCCGGCGCCCCGCCCACCGCGACGCTCGAGCCGGGCCCCGAGGACGGCGCGGCCGCGGTGGTGCTCGGCGCGCTCGCGCGCTTGCTCGCCACGAGCCCCGAGACGCTCGACGAGGCGGAGGACGTC
>JAEZBP010000421.1 GCA_023427125.1 Pseudomonadota bacterium
GACGGCGGGAGCGTGGACGCCTCGGCGCCTGACGCCGGCACCGACGCCTCGGCGCCGACCGACGGTGGCGCCGATGCCTCGAGCGCTGACGCTGCGAGCGCCGATGCCTCGAGCGCCGATGCGTCGAGCGCCGATGCCTCGAGCGCGGACGGCGGCGACGCCGCCTGACGCGCTTGCGCGCGGCCGGTTTCGCTGCAAAGCAGCCGCCGCGTGAGCGAGCTGATCGAAGGACGCGTGCTGCGGAGCCAGAGCGGCCAGCTCTGGGTGTCGACCGATCGCGGCGTCGTGCACTGCACGATGCGCGGCCGGCTCAAGCGCGAGAAGAAGGCGCGCACGGACCTGGCGGTCATCGGCGATCGGGCCCGCCTGCGGATCACCGAGGGCCTCGAGGGCGTCGTCGAGGAGGTCGCGCCCCGCGAGAACCGCTTCGCGCGCCGGCAGCCGGGCAAGCGGGGCGTCTACAAGGAGGACGTGCTCGTCGCGAACCTCGACCGGCTCTTCGCCGTCTTCTCGTGCGCGAGCCCGCCGATGAACCCGCGCTTGCTCGATCGCTTCCTCGTCGTGGCCGAGCTCGATGGCATCCCGGCCGGGATCGTCGCCAACAAGGTCGACCAGGTGGATCGCGCCGAGGCCGAGCGACAGTTCGCACCCTACGCCGAGCTCGGCTACCCGGTGTTCTACACGAGCGCGCTCGGCGGGGAGGGCATCGAGGCGCTGCGCGCCGAGCTCCGCGCACGGGTGAGCGCGTTCGTCGGTCCCTCGGGCGTCGGCAAGAGCAGCTTGTTGAACGCGGTCGAGCCCGGCCTGGCCCTCGCGATCGGCGCCATCAGCGAGACCCTCGACAAGGGCCGCCACACGACGCGCGTCGCGGAGCTGCACCCGCTCGAGGGCGGCGGGTGGGTGGCGGACACCCCGGGCATCCGGGAGCTCGCCTCCTTCGAGCTTCCCAAGGCCGAGCTCGCGCGCTGCTTCCCCGAGCTGCGCCCCTACGCCGGCGAGTGCCGCTTCCCGGACTGCAGGCACGATCACGAGCCGGGCTGCGCGGTGCGGGAGGCGGCAGCGCAGGGCGCGATCCGCAGCGAGCGCTACGAGAGCTACCTCCGCATCCTCGGCGGCGACGAGCGCTGAGCTGCAGCTCAAGTCAAAGGCTGTCGCAACATCACGATGCGCGGGGAAACGCCGAGCGGCGCGCGCCCTCGCTGGACACCGGGGATGGGAAGCGCCCGCTGGTCGGTGCCGCGTAGCTCGGCCCGCGCGCTCGCGAAGCGCGCGCCAAGCAACCCCGCGCGCTCGCGAAGCGCGCGCAAGCTCAGCGCTTCTTCTTGTCCTCTTTGCCGAGCTTCACGCCGTAGAGCTCGAGGCGATGATCGACGAGGCGGTAGCCGAGCTCCTCGGCGACCTTGCGCTGCAGCGCCTCGATCGCCTCGTTCGTGAACTCGATCACCTCGCCGGTCTGCACGTCGATGAGGTGGTCGTGGTGCTCGTCGCGCACCTCTTCGTAGCGGGCGCGTCCGTCGCCGAAGTCGTGGCGCTCGAGGATGTTGGCCTCTTCGAAGAGGCGAAGCGTACGGTAGACGGTCGCGAGGCCGATGCCCGAGTCGATCTGCGAGGCCCGCTGGTAGACCGTCTCGACATCCGGATGATCGACCGACTCCGACAGGACCCGCGCGATGATCCGGCGCTGCTCGGTCATGCGCAGGCCCTTCTCGATGCAGAGTTCTTCGAGTCGTGACGCCATCAGCTCTTCCCATTCGCGCGGCCCCGCGCGACCCGCCGACACTTCGGCGCCCGAGGAGACGGTGACCCTAGCACGCGCCCGGTGGATCTCACGAGAGGTCCAGCACCCAGCGCTCGACCCGATCGCCCTCGCCGCGATCGCCCTCGCCCCGACTGCCGACGTGCAGCGCGGCCTCGACTCGGGTGGCACCCTCCTCGACGCGGCCGATCCAGTAGCCCTCGCGCACGTCCTCGGTGGTCAGCTCCGGCGCGATGAGCCGCAGCGGATACGGATCCTCCGAGTACACCGCGAGCCGGCGTGGCGCGCCCTCGAAGAGCACCGCCTCCGCGCCGAGCCCCTGCAGCGTGCCGATCACCCGGCCGCCTGCCGGATCGAGGACGGCGGCCGGATCCGCGGCCGCGAGCGCGAGGGGGCGCTCCTCCGGCCGCGAGAGGCGGGCGAGCGCCTCGAGCTCCCCGAGCGCCGCGTCCGAGCGACGGATGCGCATCGCCAGCGATCCCGCCGCGAGCCCGTCGAGCTGGCCCCGAAGGAGCCGCACCAGGTCCCCCGGAGGGATCGTGCCGCGCACCGCCGACGGCGACTCGACGCGGTCTTCGGGCTCCGTCGCCCTGCGGCTCCTCTCCCGCTCGGACGAGATGTCCCGCTCGGACGAGACGTGCCGTTCGGAGAAGCGGCGCCGCTCCGCCGACGCAGCGCGGCTCGACAGGGCGTGGAGGCCGTCTCGCGCGATGGCCGCGCTGAGCCGCAGCGCCTCGAGATCGTCCTCGTCCAGCGCAGCGCCGGCGTCGGCCAGCACCGGAGCGCCGACGAAGAGCAGCGCGCGCTGCCCCGTCTTGCGCAGCGCGTCTCGCTCGCCGGGCGGGACCCGCGCGAGATCGCCCGTGAGCTCGAGCGCGACGGAGAGGGCCAGCGCCTCGAGGACCGGCGCCGGATCGCCCCCGGCCTGCCACTGCCGCGCCTGGGCGGCGAGCTCCCGCCATTGCTTGATGAGCGCGTCGTTCATGAGCCTGACTCCAAGGTCACGGGCCACCCTCCACGTCGCGCGGAGCGCCGCCGTTCGCGGGCCCAGACGCGCCTGGAGCGCGCGGACTGACGGAGCGCGACAGAGCGGGCGCGGTTCTCTCCGTCTTCACGTGCCGCCCTCCGTCCGAACCCTGCGCCGCTCGGGCCGCGGCACCCCGACGTCGGCGCGCCGCTCCTCCATCAGCTCACGCAGGACGGCGATCACCGGGGCCTCGTCCTCGCGCTCGTCTTCCTCGAGCGACCGCTCCCAGCGATCGAGCCCGAGGAGCACGACCGGGCGCCCGCGCTCGACCCACTTGTAGAGGCGGTCTCGCGTCAGGGGCTCGCCATGCCCGAGCGCGTCCTCGATCGCGGCGGCGTCCTCCTCGCAGACCAGGCGGAGCAGGGTGGCCTGCGCCTGGGTGAAGCGCAGGAGCCTCTTCTGGGCGTTCGGCACCGTCTCCTCGAGCGCGCCTCGCACGTGCTCGAGCGCCGTGCTCACCACCCGATCGAGGAGCGCCGCGCCGTCGGCGCCCGGATCTTCCGCGGCGATCCGCTCGAGGAGCGGCCGGGCGTCCGCCCCGCGCGGCTCGGCGCGCAGCGCGCTCAGCACCGGATCGCGCCCGCTCAGGCGGATGCTGTCGACCCGCTTGCGCCGCACGATCGTCATCACCCACTTCGCCGCCTGGAGAGGGCCCTCGGCCCGCATCGCGCCGACGTTGCGGAAGAGGCTCGCGAGGGCCTCCTGGCGCGCGTCCTCGGTCCCTTCGGCGCGCCCCGGGTAGGCCTGCTCGAGCCACCGCGAGACCTCGCGCCAGCGACGATCGTGCCGGGGATGCGTCGGGTTCTCCGCGTCGCGCAGGGCGACGAGGTGCTCGAAGAGGAGCTCGGCCGGCGGCAGCGGCATCGCGCGCGATGGTCGAAGGGGAGGCCGCCCATGTCAATGACACGCGCGACCTCCTCCGGCCGATCCCCCCGGGCCGCTCGACTGCTCGGCGCGCGTGCCGGCCGACGCAAGGATCGTCGCGAGATTACGGCGGCTCGGGGGACGCCGAGGGGAGCGGGCCCCGCTCATCGGATGCCGGGGACGGGGAGGGCCGACCGGATGGAAGGCGCGCTCCGCTCGGCCGCGCGCGCGAATGCGCGTGCCAGCCAACAGAGCGCGCCAGCAAGCTCAGCGGCACTCCTGGGTGCGATTGGCGGTCGTCGAGTCGCAGGTGCCGACCGAGTTCGGTGTGCAGTTGCGGAACGGCGCGGCGACCCCGCACGCGGGCACCGTGGTCCCCGTCCAGCCGCTACCCAGGCAGACGGTCCGGAAGCGGAGGCAGCCGTTGATTCCCGGCAAGTCCGGCCAGCGCTGGGAGTTCGTCCCGTCGCAGTTGTAGTCGAAGCTCAGACGAGAGATCGGCCCGGTCCCGACGCGGTAGCCGGTCGGGAAGAAGGTCGTCTGGTTGGGGAAGGCGCTCGCGACGTGGTCGGCGCAGTCGTTTCGCCCGTCGGCGCGCTGCGGAATGGTGCCGGCGGGGCACACGCACGCCATCGTCGCGCCGGTCGAGCGCGGGTACGCGTCGCCATCGCCGTCCGGGTAGCACGTCGCCATGGTCGCGCTCTCATCGACGTCGCCGTCGCAGTCGTTGTCGATCGTGTCGCAGTACTCGGGGGCCATCGGGTAGATCGCCGAGTTCGTGTCGTTGCAGTCGGTCCCGCAGGCGCCGAGCGAGGTCGCCGCGTGCCCGTCGCCGTCGGTGTCGATGAGAGTGTTCGTGCAGCCGGCCGCCGGATCGCACGCGTCGATGGTGCAGTCGCTCGTGTCGGCGCAGTCGAGCGCCGTCCCCGCGGTGCAGGTGTGCGTGGCGACGTCGCAGGTCTCGCCGCCGTTGCAGACGTCTCCGTCCGAGCAGTCGGCGTCGACTTCGCAGCTGAAGGTGCAGTCGGTGTCGCACCCGTCGCCATCGACGGCGTTCCCGTCGTCGCACTCCTCGCTGCTGCTCGTGACGCCGTTGCCGCAGCCGGCCATCACGCAAGTGCCCGCGTTGCACTCACCGCCCTCCCCGGTTCCCAGGGTGCAGGCGTCTCCGTTCGGGAGGTTGGTGCCCGGCTGACAGCGGTGCACCGTGACGTCGCAGGTCTCGGCGCCGTTGCAGGTCGCCGTGTCGGCGCACTCCGAGTCCTCCTCGCACGTGAAGGTGCAGGACCCGGGCTGGCAGCCGTCGTTCGCCTCCTCGTTTCCGTCCTCGCACTGCTCGCCGCGGGCGGCGTCGATGAAGCCGTCGCCGCACACGCTCGGGCTGCAGGTGTCCGCGAGGCAGATGAAGCCCTCGTCGCACACCGTGCCGTCATCCTCTCCCGCGCAGTCGAAGGCCTCTCCGCCGTCGGTGCCCGCGTCGGTCGGGGTGGTGCCCGAGTCCAACCGGTCGCCGCCGGCGTCTCGTCCTCCGTCGACGACCGGCAGGGGCTCCCCATCGCAAGCGATCCAGAGCAGCGCCGAGCCGATGCACAGCACGCGAAGGCTAAGTGTCCGCATCCTCATTCCCCTTGTTCTTTCTGTCTGCGTCGCTCGATGGAGGCGCAGCAGAGGGAACGATATCAAAACGGGCTGTGTCCGAGAAGAAAGCGAGGGTCAGCCCAGGCGGACGCAGCGCGCGAGGAGGGCGTCGAGGGGCTTCACCGTCGTGGGCGGCTCGCGCTCGAGGAGCGCGCGGGTGCGCTCGAG
>JAEZBP010000429.1 GCA_023427125.1 Pseudomonadota bacterium
GGCCACCAAGGGCCGAAGCTCGTCGGGGAGCCGGTCGGGGTCGAACGCCGCTGCCATTTGATCTCGTCTACGCGCCGCGCCGCGATCTCCCCCCGCGAAAAGCGCGCGGGCCGCGCGAAGGTCGGACCGCCCCCTTCGGGCAACGCGCGTGCCGGCTTCGATCACATGGCTCGCTCCACTGCGTGACGGCACCCCGACACCCGCGAACGGCAGCAGGTATCGGCCTCGCGTCACGCCGCTGCGCTCCTCGCTCGTCGGGGTTGACTGGCACGAGGCGCGCCCTGAAGCTTCGCGACACACATGTCGGAATCACAGCATCCCACCGTTCCCGGCTTCTCGTTCGCGGCCACCGCGTGCGGCATCAAGAGCGACGGGGGGCTCGATCTGGCGCTCATCGTGGCCGATGAGCCCATCTCCGTCGCCGCGATGTTCACGAAGAACCGCGTACGCGCCGCGCCGGTCGAGCTCTCGATGCAGCGCGTCGAGCGCGGCCGCGCGCAGGCCATCGTGGTCAACAGCGGCAACGCCAACGCCTGCACCGGGCGCAAGGGGGTGGAGGACGCGAAGGTCATCACCTCGATCGTGGCGGACGAGCTCGGGGTCGCCGACGACATGGTGCTGATGGCCTCGACGGGCATCATCGGGAAGCCCCTCCCCTCGGAGCGCATCGAGGCGGCCCTGCCGGGGCTCCTCGCGAGCCGCACGCCGGACGGCATCGACGAGTTCGCCCGCGCCATCATGACCACCGATCGCTGGCCGAAGGTCAGCTCGATCAAGTTCCCGATCGGCTTCGAGAAGGAGTGCACGGTCCTCGGCGTCGCCAAGGGCGCCGGGATGATTCACCCGGACATGGCCACGACGCTCGCGTTCATCATGACCGACGCGCCGATGCACAGCTCCTTCCTGAAGCGCGCCCTCAACATCGCGGTCGACAAGACGTTCAACATGATGACGGTCGACGGAGCGACCAGCACCAACGACACGATCATCGCGATGGCCTCCGGAAGGGTCGAGTGCGAGCCGCTGCGCGGCACCGATCGCGACGCGCGCCGTTTCATCGACGCGATGGTCGACGTGCTGAGCGAGCTCGGCAAGCGCATCGTGCAGGACGGAGAGGGCGCCGAGCACGTGGTGATGCTCGAGGTGGTGGGCGCGCCGAGCGAGGAGGCCGCCCGCAAGGTCGCCGCCGAGTGCAGCAAGAGCCTCTTGGTCAAGGCGATGATCCACGGCAAGGACCCGAACTGGGGCCGGCTGATGGCGGCCACCGGCATGGCCGGCGTGGCCTTCGATCCGGAGAAGGTCGAGATCAAGATCGGCAAGGCGACCGTCGTGAAGAACGGGATGGGCGCCGGCCGGGACGCCGAGGAGGACGCCCGGCGCGCGATGCACGAGCCGAACTACACGATCAAGATCCGCCTCGGCCCGGGCAAGGCGCGCGCGGCCTACCTGATGTGCGACATCGGCCAGGAGTACATCAACATCAACGCGTCCTACCGCTCGTGAGCCGGGTCGCGTTCCTGTTGGTTCTGCTCCTCGGGGTCGCGCAAGCCTCCGCGCAGGGCTCGCTCCCGCGATGCGTCCGCGTCGAAGGCGTCGCGCGCTGGGGCGCCGACGCCTACAACCACTTCGTCCGCGTGACCAACGGCTGCGATCGCCTCGCGCGCTGCCGGGTCGCGACCGACGTGAACCCAGAGCCGCAGGCGATCGACGTCCCCCCTGGCCAGACCGTCGAGGTCATCACGTTCCGCGGGGCGCCGGGGAGCGGCTTCACCCCGCGGGTGACCTGCGATCTGGCGCGCTGAGACTGCCGAGCGGAGCGGTTCCCCGCGCGCCAATCGGTCGAGAGGGCCGCGCGCCGGCAAAGAGAGTCAGCGGCAGTTCTGGGAGGTGACGACGCTGTCGCGGCTGATGCTGGCGCGCTCGCCGAAGCTGAAGCGCACGGACTGGCACCACCAGATGCCGCAGTCCTGTTGGACCTGCACGTGGAGATGCGGGCCGGTGCTCCAGCCGGAGTTGCCCGAGGTGCCGATCACGTCGCCCTGCGCGAGCCGCTGCCCGGCGCGAACGGTGCCGTGCGCGAGGTGCATGTAGAGGCCGACTGTGCCGTCGCTGTGCTTGATCTCGACGGTGTTCGCGAGGTTCGCGCACGAGGACCCGCCGCCGTCGTAGCACGCGGAGCCCGGGCCCGAGACGTTGCGCACCCTGAGCACGGTGCCGCCTCGCATCGCGCGCACGGTCGTGCCCCGCGGGACCGCGAAGTCGTAGGCGTAGGCGTCCTTGCCGGTGTGGAGCGAGGTGTGGTTGCCGTTCGAGCAGCGAGCGGCGAAGCCACAGTTGAAGGGGAGCGCGTAGGTCGAGCTGCCTCCGCTCGGCGGCGGCGCGCTCCCGGCGCCGCAGCCGCGCTCGCCGGTGGTCTCGACGCACGAGCACGCGCCGCACGCGCCGCGGGTGCGCCAGTTTCCGTCGCAGCACTGGTAGCCCGCCGAGCACGCGCTGTCCCCGTAGCGCCCGCCGTACGAGTGCGTGCAGCTGTCACCGGTGGGCGGGGGCGGAGGCGGCGTCGCGGTGCAGCCGCGCTCGCCGGTGCGCTCGGTGCACGAGCAGGTCCCGCACGCACCCTTGGTGCGCCAGTTTCCATCGCAGCACTGGTAGCCGGCCGAGCAGGCGTTGTCGCTGTAGACGCCGCCGTAGGTGTGCGTGCACGACCCGCCCGATCCCCCGCCGCCGACGTCGACGCTGCTGCCGAGCCTCTGGCTCGAGGCGATCGAGCGGATGGTGCCGAGCCGGCGATGGAGGTTGTTGCCCGGGCAGCTCGTCGACTGCCCCGAGTGGTCGCGGTGCCCCTTCAGGGTCGAGGTGGTGATGCGGATGCCGTAGATGCGGCGCAGGGTGCCGGCGAGGCGGCCGGCGACGCGGACCATGTTGCTCGACGGCGTGGTCGGCCCGAGGCCGCCGCAGCCGCTCGTGTGGTAGCAGCCGATGAACGAGATCCCGATGTTGCCGGTGTTGTGCCCGCCGACGTGCGCGCCCAAGAAGCGGAGCGGGCGCCCCTCGTAGATGCGGCCGTCGCTGCCGATGAGGAAGTGGTAGCCGACGTCGCACCAGCCGCGCGAGTCCATGTGGAAGCGCTGGATGCCGCGCATCTGGCGAGCCGGGTTCGACGAGCCGGTGACGGTGTGGTGGATCGCGAACCGCTGCTTGGTGGTGTTCGTGGAGGAGCAGCGCGTCCGGCGCGCTCCCCAGGCGCTGCGGCTCACCACGTGGCCGCGGAGCTCCGAGCGCAGCGCCTCGGAGGCGCCCGCGATGTCGCTCTCCTCTTCCCCATCCTCCTCCTCGGGCTGCTCGGGCTGCTCCGGATCGGGGATCGCCGCCGTCCAGCGCAGGATCTGGAGCTGCGCGACCTCGTCGGCGTGCATGCGGAGCTGCGCGCTCTCGCCGATGGCCCCGAAGTCGACGGTCGCGACGTGCATCTCTTCTTCGCCCCACGTGGCGACGAGCGGGGACCACTCGCCCGCCGGCGCGCCGCCCTCGAGCACCCGGGCCTCCATCGCCGGCAGCGCACCCGGCGCGCTCAACGTGATGAGCACGCCGACCCGGCTCGCGCCCTCGGGCGTGTCGAGCGGAGGCGAGACCATCCACTCGCCCTCCTGCGTCCAGGTGGCCATCAGGTCCTCGAGCGAGACCGTGACCTCCTGATCGTCGTGGCTGCGCAGCTCCTCGTCGGGGGTGACCGAGGCCACGCAGGCCGAGAGGGACGTCAGCGCGATCGCGGCTCCAAGAACTGCTCCGTTACGCATGGAGCGTTCCCCTGAGCAAGGACCGTGCGCACCGGAGGGAGGTCCCACTGCCACCTCGCGTTGTCAGTCCGGGGGCCGATCGGTCCAGACCCGGGCGATCGCGCCGCGCGGCCGTACAGAAGTCGTTCGGTCCGCGGGTCGTGTTGAAACGCCGCCGCGTTCGAGGGTAGATGAGGCGTGTCGATCGACCTGAGCCGCGCGCTCGAGGCCCTCGCCGAGACCGATCCGGTCGGCGTCACCGGCAGCGTGCAGGCGCTGATCGGGCTCGCGGTGCACGCGACGGTGCCCGGCGTGCGCGCCGGCGATCGGGTGGAGATCGTGCGCCGGCAGGGGCCGCCGCTCGAGGCCGAGGTGATCGGCTTCGAGAACGATCGCGCGACGCTCCTGCCCCTCGGCGACGCGCGGGGGATCGGGCCGGACGACGTGGTGCGCGCGACGGGGCGCCCGCTCGCGGTGCAGGCGAGCGACGCGCTGCTCGGCCGGGTGCTCGACGGGCTCGGGCGGCCGATCGACGGTGGACCGCTGCCCGCGGGCGTGACGTGGCCGGTGATGCGCGACGCGCCGAGCCCCCTCGCGCGCGCCCGCATCGAGCGACCGCTGGCGACCGGCGTGCGGGCGATCGACGGGCTGATGACCTTCGGCGAAGGCCAGCGAGTCGGGCTTTTCGCGGGGAGCGGCGTCGGGAAGAGCTCGCTGCTCGGGCGCATCGCGCAGCGCGCGGACGCCGACGTGGTCGTGGTCGGCCTGGTGGGCGAGCGCGGCCGGGAGGTGCGGGAATTCGTCGAGGACAGCCTCGGCCGAGAGGGCCTCGCGCGGAGCGTCGTGGTGTGCGCGACGAGCGACGCCCCGGCGCTGGTGCGGATGCGCTCGGCGTGGGTCGCGACCGCGCTGGCCGAGTACTTCCGCGATGCCGGGCGCCGCGTGCTGCTCTTGATGGACAGCGTGACCCGCTTCGCCAGGGCGGCGCGGGAGGTCGGGCTCGCGGCCGGCGAGCCTCCGGCCCGGCGCGGCTATCCACCGAGCGCGCTCGCCGCGCTGCCTCGCCTGCTCGAGCGCGGCGGCATGGGAGAGCGCGGCTCGATCACCGCGATCTACACGGTGCTGGTCGAGGGGAGCGATCTCGAGGAGCCGATCGCCGACGAGGTCCGCGGCATCCTCGACGGACACGTGGTGCTCGATCGGGAGCTCGCCGCGCGCGGACGATGGCCGGCGATCGATCCGCTGCGGAGCCTCTCGCGGGTGATGGATCGGGTGGTCGGCGCCGAGCATCGGGAGGCGGCGCGCGCGCTGCGCGAGCACCTCGCGCTCTACGAGGCCAAGCGGGATCTCGTCCTGCTCGGCGCCTACGAGCCGGGGCGCGATCGGCGGCTCGACGAGGCCCTCGCCCGCATCGACGCCATCGAGGCGTTCCTCCGGCAGGAGCCGGGGGACACCTCGCCGCTCGTCGAGACGGCGCGCCGGCTCGGTGCGCTCGCTTGAATGACATCGTGATCCTCGGCGCGGGCTGCGCAGGGCTGAGCCTCGCGTACCACCTGCTCGAGCGGGGGGTCGATCGCTCGATCGTCCTGCTCGATCCCCGGACGAGCTACGAGCGGGATCGAACGTGGTGCTTCTTCACCGGTCGCCCCCACCCCTTCGAGGCGCTGACCAGCCACCGGTGGTCGCGCTGGCGAGTGCGGGATCGACGGTGGATCGAGCGGAGCGCGCCGTCGATCACCTATCAGCACCTCCCGGCCGACACCTTCTATCAGCGCTGCCTCGCGCGACTGGGAGACCGCGTCCGCTTGGGCGTCGAGGCTTTCTCGGTACGTGAGCACGCGAACAGTGTCGAGATCGAGACCAGCGCCGGTCCGATCGAGGCGCGCCTGGTCTTCGACTCGCGCCCGTCGCGCAGCCGCGCTGCCCCTGGAGAGATCACGCTCCTCCAGCACTTCGAGGGCTGGCATGTCTGCGCCGAGCGGCCCGCGTTCGATCCCTCGGTCGCCACCCTGATGGACTTCGCCGCGCCGCAGGACCACGCGATCCACTTCGTCTACGTCCTCCCCTACTCGCCCACCGAGGCGCTGGTCGAGGCGACCTTCTTCGGTGGCGCGGTCCTCGACGGCGAGGGCTACCGGCGGACGATCGAGCGCTACCTGAGGAGCGAGCTCGGCCTCGATCGCTGGACCGTCCTCCGGCGCGAGCGCGGCGTGATCCCGATGAGCACGGCCGATACGCCGATCCGAGCGAGCGAGCGGATCTATCGCATCGGCCTGCTGGGCGGGATGGCCAAGCCGTCGACAGGCTACGCCTTCCAGGCGATCCAGCGCTTCAGCGCCGAGCTGGCCGAACGACTCGATCGTGACACTCTGCCCGAGCCGCCCGAGCCTCGCGCCTGGCGCGCTCGCAGCCTCGACGCGATCTTCCTTTCGTATCTATCTCGTTACCCGGAACGCGCCCCGGCCACCTTCTCGACGCTCTTCGAGAGGGTCGATCCCGCCGTCCTGGTCCGCTTCCTCTCGGACGACGCGAGCCCGGCCGACTGCCTCCGCGTCATGAGCGCGCTCCCGCTGGCGCCGTTCACCCTGGAGACCGCGAGGGCGACGCGGCTCTGGCTCCGACGCTGAGTTGCCTTGCGCGTTGGGCGCGCTTGACCGGGTGGAGGACTGGTCCAGATTAAGTTTCAAAGAATCTTGAACAAACAGAACCGCGTGGCAGGTTCGAGGAGGGAGGACCCATCGATGCGCTCGACCATGGCCGCCGCAAGCCCGCCCGATCTGCTCCGTCGCCTCGAGTCGCTCTGCCACGGGCGCGAGCTCGGCTCGCTGGCGAGCCGCCTCGCGGAGCTCGCCGCGCTCGTCG
>JAEZBP010000457.1 GCA_023427125.1 Pseudomonadota bacterium
CCGATGTAGAAGGGATCGTCGAAGAGATCGCCGTCGGTCGCGATGTGGCCCGGGTCGTTGTTGGCGTGGTGCACGTACTGGCGCGCCGGGTTCACCGCCTGCGGCCACTGATCGAAGGGCACCGCGCACGCCCTCGGACCGCCGCTCGCGGCGGCCGCCTCGTCGACGCGACCTCGATCGTCGAGCGGCAGCGACCACGACTCGAATTGCGTGCCGTCGATGATGCCCTTCGGGTCGGCGCCCGGGAGCCACGCGATCCGATCGGTGACCGACGGATCGCGCAGGTGATCGCGGCAGGGGACGGCGTGGTAGGCGCTGTAGACGACCGATCCGTCCGCGTCGGCCGCCATCATGCTTCCGCCGTAGCCGATGAAGTGCCGCATCGCCTGGCGGAAGTCCTCGACGCTATCGGCGAGCGTGAAGAGCCGGAACGCGCGGAGCAGCGTCCCGCCGTCGAAGGGCCCGTAGTAGAAGCTGATGGCGCTGATGCGGCCGTCGTCGTTCACGTCGGACGGCACGATCCAGTCGCCCATCATGTTCACGCGCGACTCGCCCGCGCCGAGCGGCTCGTCGGCCGTCGTCGGCCGGCCCTCGATCGAGGTGATCCAGCGGCCGTCGGCGGTGGTCCACCGCGGGATGACCTCGGTGCGCCCCACGCTGTCCAGGCTGGGCACGTCGGCGATCACGAACGACTCGTCGACCCGCGTGAGCGGCCTCTCCGCGCCGCGGAACATGCTCGCGCGCGGCAGGCCCGCGGCGTCGAGCACGATCGTGTCCTCGTACCAGTCGGTCACGTCGGCGAAGTACGCGGTCTGCGTCCAGGCCACGCGCCCGTTGGTGCCGACGCCCATCGACGGAACGCCCGGGATGGTCGCGCCGATGAGCCGCGTCCCGTCCTCTTCGCCCATCAACACGGTGTCGAGCCCGTACTGCCAGAAGAGCGAGGGCGAGCTGAGCTGCAGGTGTCCGTCGCCCGCCAGGAGCGAGCTGCCGTCGGTCGTGGCGCTGCCCATCACCGCCCACGAGTTCGAGCCGTAGCCCTCGTTGCCGTCGCGGTGCCAGCGCCGCTCGAGGTTCGCGAGGCGGCGCTCGAGCCGATCGAGCACGCCGCGCTCGACGCGGAGCCGCGCCCGCGAGGGAGCAGGCCTCGCGCCTCGCGCGTCCCGCTCGATCACGAGCGGGGCGCTCGTCGTGCCCGCCGTCTCGAGGCCCCAGCCGGCGGCGGAGCTCGAGTCGTTCGGCGGCGCGTACTCGTCGATGATGTCCTCGCGCAGCCCGGCCATCCGCAGATCGCGCTCGGGGAAGCCCGGGAAGTACGCGTCCGGATCGTCGAGGAAGCGCTGGTGCGCGCGCCCGTCGCCGACGTCGCCGGTCTCGAAGCTCGTGCTGTAGAGCACCGTCGCGCCGGTGGCGACGACGTCGCGGCGCGTCCACGGGATCATCAGCTCGACCGGCCGGCGCGCGCCGAGCAGCGAGAAGCCGATCGCGTACTCCTGCGGCGGATCCGCGCGCCGGCGGCGCACCGCCTCGATGTAGGCGTTGATGCCCTCGGCGAACGCGTCGATCTCCGCCGCCTCCTCGTCGTCGAGGCCCTCGAGGTAGAGCCCCGTGACGAAGTCGGCGCCGGTCTGCCGGTTCTCGAGATCGGTCCCGAGCGCGGCGTCCCCGAGGATCTCGCTGATGCGCCCCTGCGAGAGGCGGCGGGTCATATCCATCTGGAAGAAGCGGTCCTGCGCCGTCACGAAGCCGAGCACGCGGATCGCGTCGAGCCGATTCTCGGCATAGACGTGGGGCACGTTCATCTCGGTGCGCACCACGTGCGCGTGGCCGCTCAGCCCCGGCACCTCGAAGCGCTCGGTCTCCTCGATCGCCGCGAAGGGCGCGGGCGGCGGCGGATCGATCGGCCCTCCGTCGAGCCCGGCGTCGGCCCCGCCGTCCGGCGTCGCCGGTCCGTCGCACGCCGCGGAAGAGAGAGCCAAGCACACCAACGAGACGAGCCAACGTCGAAGCATGGCGCGCAGGGTACCGCACGAAGCGGCGCTGGCGCACCGCCCGCGCGCGCTGAATGCTCCGACCTCGAGTGGACGCCTGGTCTCGGAGCCTCCTCGCCCACCCTGCGCTCGACGCGGTGCGGCCCTACGCCGATCGGCTGGCCGCGCTCGACGACTGGCCGAGCGTCGAGGCGCTCGACGCGCTCCTCTCCGATCGGCTCGCGATCGAGCCGGCGGTCTCGCTCGAGCGACAGCACCGAAAGCGCAAGCGGCGGCGCGCGCCGCTCGATCGGGGCGCGATCTACGCCGTCCGCATCCACGAGCACCGGCGGGTGCCGACGCGCGAGCGCTCGCTGCACGATCTGACGAACGCGCTCGTCTGGGCCGCGTTCCCGCGGAGCAAGCGGGCGCTCACCGCGCGGCAGCACGCGATCACGATCGCGCGCGTACCTCCCGGCGCGACGGCGCTGCCGAACGCACGCACCCGCGAGGAGGACGCGCTCGCGATGCTCGACGAGGGCGGCATCCTGATCGCCGCCCATCCCGATCGCGCGCCCGCCCTCGAGGCCGCGCTGCGCGACGAGGAGCACGCGGCGCTCCGGGGCGCGCCGGCGCACGTCTTCGGCCACGCCCTGATGGAGCACGCGATCGGAGGCCGCACGGATGTCCGCGGCTATGCCCTGGTCCTCTCGAGCGAGGCCTCGCACGAGGTCGACGCCGTCGATGCGGCGCTCGCCGCCTGGATCGCGAGCACCGACGCGCTCTCATCGCCGGCCACCTGGCGCGCGCTCCCGCTCGATGCCGTCGTGCAGAAGGTGGAGAAGACAGCGTCCCGGCCCGCGGAGGGAGCGTGGGTGCCTACCTGACCTCGCGGTGCGTCGCGCCTCGGCTCGGATGCCTCGCGATCGGCGGAGCGGGTGAGCGCGGATCCTGCAGCGCAGCGGAAGCGGAGCGCGGCCGCGCGAGCGGCGCGCGACGAGGACCGCCACGATGTCGACCACGGACACGCCCGCTCTCGAGGAGCGCGACGCCAGACGCGAGGGCGCGCTCATCGAGGCGGCGATCCTCGATCTCGACGGCGTGCTCACCGACACCGCCAGCGTGCACCAGCGCGCGTGGGCGCACGCGTT
>JAEZBP010000464.1 GCA_023427125.1 Pseudomonadota bacterium
TCCGACGCCCAGGGCGCCGTCGGAGGCGCCGAAGGCGCATCCGGCGGAGCGCCTTGGGCGGAGCAGGCGCCGCGTCGAGCGGGCCCGGCCGGCCGGCGAGCATCCGCGGCAGCCCGAATCGTAGCGACCGAAGCCGGGAGCCGAGCCGAAGGCGAGGCCCCGGCCCCTCCCGAGCGAAGCGAAGCGAGACGAAGCGAAGGGAAGCGAGACAAAGCGAGCGAGCTAACCCAGATACCGAGCGTGATGTCGAAGATGATCCGACACGAAGCTCGCCACGAAGAAGTAGCTGTGGTCGTACCCGGCCTGCATCCGCAGCTCGAGCGCCTGCCCGCTCGCCTCGCACGCCGCAACGAACAGCTCCGGCTTCAGCTCGCGCGCGAGGAAAGCGTCCGCGTCGCCCTGATCGATCAGGATCGGCGCCGGATGCTGCGACCCCGCCACCAGCTGCGTCGCGTCATAGCGAGCCCACGCCGCGCGATCGGCCCCGAGGTACCCCGTGAACGCCTTCTGCCCCCACGGCACCTGTGACGGCGCCACGATCGGTGCGAGCGCCGACACCGACTGATACGCGCCCGGATCGCGCAGCCCGAGCACCAGCGCCCCGTGCCCGCCCATCGAATGCCCGAACACGCTCCGCTTCGAGGGCCCGCACGTCGGGAACTGCGCGTCGATCAGCGCCGGCAGCTCGTCCTTCACGTAGCTCCACATGCGATAGCGCGCCGACCACGGCGCTTCCGTCGCGTCGACGTAGAAGCCGGCGCCGGTCCCGAAGTCCCACGCGTCGTCCTCGCCCGGCACGTTCGCCCCACGCGGGCTCGTGTCCGGCGCCACCACGATGAGCCCAAGCTCGCTCGCGACGCGCTGCGCCCCCGCCTTCGACGTGAAGTTGTCGGCCGTGCAGGTGAGCCCCGACAGATAGAACACGACAGGGAACGGCCCCGCGCCCGGCGGCACGAACACCGACAGCTCCATCGGCCCGCCGCACTCGCGCGACTCGTGCCGGTAATAACCCTGGGTCCCCCCGAACGATCGATGCTCCTTCAGCGTCTCCATGAACCCCTCACTCATAAAGCACGACCGAGCGGATCGACTCGCCCTCGTGCATCAGATCGAACGCGCGGTTGATGTCCTCGAGCGGCATGGTGTGCGTGACGAGCGAGTCGATCTCGATGCGCCCCTCCATGTACCAGTCGACCAGCTCGGGCAGCTCGGTGCGCCCGCGCACCCCGCCGAACGCGCTGCCCCGCCACACGCGCCCGGTCACGAGCTGGAAGGGCCGCGTCGCGATCTCCTGGCCGGCGCCCGCGACGCCGACGATGATCGACTCGCCCCAGCCCTTGTGACAGCACTCGAGCGCCTGCCGCATGAGCTTCACGTTGCCGACGCACTCGAACGTGTAGTCCGCGCCCCCGCCGGTCAGCTCGATCAGGTGCGCGACCAGATCGCCCTCGATCTCCTTCGGGTTCACGAAGTGCGTCATCCCGAAGCGCTCGCCCCACGCCTTCTTCTCCGGGTTCGTGTCGACCCCGATGATCATCCGCGCGCCGACCATCTTCGCGCCCTGGATCACGCTGAGCCCGACGCCCCCGAGCCCGAAGACGATCACGTTGGTGCCCGCCTCGACCTTCGCCGTCTTGATCACCGCGCCGACGCCGGTGGTGACCCCGCAGCCGAGCAGGCAGACCTTGTCGAAGGGCGCGTCCTTCCGGATCTTCGCGAGCGAGATCTCCGGCAGCACCGTGTGCGTCGCGAACGTCGAGGTGCCCATGAAGTGATAGAGCGTGTCCTTGCCGGAGCGGAAGCGGCTCGTTCCGTCGGGCATCAGCCCCTTGCCTTGCGTCGCTCGGATCGCGCCGCAGAGGTTCGTCTTGCGGCTCAGGCAGAACTTGCATTGACGGCACTCGGCCGTGTAGAGCGGGATGACGTGATCGCCGGGCTTCAGGCTAGTCACGCCCTTGCCCACCTCGACGACCACGCCCGCGCCCTCGTGCCCGAGGATCGACGGGAAGATCCCCTCGGGGTCCGCCCCCGAGAGTGTGTACGCGTCGGTGTGGCAGACGCCCGTCGCCTTGAGCTCGACGAGCACCTCGCCCTCCTTCGGTCCCTCGAGCTCGACCTCTTCGATCGTGAGCGGCGCATTGGCTGCGCGCGCGACGGCGGCCTTGATCTTCATCTCTGCTCCTCCTCAGCCAAGCGGGCACTGTAGGCCCGCGGCGCGCCTCCGCTCAACCGCCGATCGCCACCCTCGCGCAGGGCGGGTCGAACGCGCGCTCGTCGCAGTCGCCTGCGGTGCCGTCCGCGAAAAGGAAGTTCACGAAGTCCGCCTCGCGATCGAGCGCGACCATCGGGTGGTGCCAGATCCCCGGCGCGTAGGTGATGGCCCGCGCGCCCTGCACGACGAACGCGCGGAGCGAGCTCAGCTCCGGCGCGTCCTCGCCCTCCGCGACGACGAGCAAATAGCGGCTCGCGCTCATCGGCACGAACATCTGCGTCGACGCCGGGTGCCGCTCGAGCCAGCGCACCTCCAGCACGCCACCGACGTGCGGCGCGCAACGGAAGAGCGAGACGGTCGGCCGCGCCCGATCGCCCCGTGTGTTGACCAGCGCCGCGAGATCGTCCCACGCCTGCGCCGTGCCGTGGTTGGCGCTGCGCGGCGGGCTCTCGCCGGCACCGACGAGCGCGCCGAAGCCCGCGTAGGCTCGGGCGGAGATCGGCTCGGGGCGCACGAAGATCATCGCGCCGGTCTACCACCGAGCAAATCGGGCGTCAGCCCGTGCGCCTCGCTATCGTTCACGGTCCGATGGCCGATCCGCTCGCGTTCGCGCACCGCTGCACCCGGCGCTGGTTCGAGACCTCGTTCGCCGCGCCCACCGGCGCGCAGGCGCAGGGCTGGCCGCCGATCACGCGGGGCGAGTCCACCCTGCTGCTCGCCCCGACCGGGAGCGGCAAGACCCTGAGCGCGTTCCTCGT
>JAEZBP010000467.1 GCA_023427125.1 Pseudomonadota bacterium
GGCGCCGCCGCTGCATGTCTCGGTGCCGGTGCCGCACGCGCTCGTGCAGCTGCGGGAGAGCGCCTCGTCGATCATGCCGTCGCAGTCGTCGTCGACGCCGTTGCAGGTCTCGGTGCCGGGGGTGGGCGCGGTGCACGCGCCGAAGGCGCCGCCGCTGCATGTCTCGGTGCCGGTGCCGCACGCGCTCGTGCAGCTGCGGGAGAGCGCCTCGTCGATCATGCCGTCGCAGTCGTCGTCGACGTCGTTGCAGAGCTCGGCGCGCGGGCTGCACCCGTCACGCCCCGCGTCGCGCTCCTCGCCGCCGTCCGGCTCGATCACCCGAGCGTCGGCGCCCGCGTCGCGGCCGCCGCCCGCATCGAACGCCGGATCGATCGGCGACCGATCGACGAAGCACCCGGTGGCGCAGGCGGCGAGCGCGGCGGCCCACAAGGGGTGGAGGGACGGCTTCGAGTGCGGCATGCCTCTTCCTCTCCCCCCCGACGAGCATGGCCTCGAGGATACACTGGCGAGGTGTGCAGCCTCACATGATGTGCCCGTCCCTCATGCGCGAGGCGCGAGCATCACTCGATCCCAAGGAAGAGCGAGCCAGGCGCCGAGCCACGCGAGCGCGAGCGTCGCGGTCGGCCACGGGCGCGCGAGCGCTTCGAGCGGCCCGGTGAACGCGTCGAAGTGGAGCGTCGTGAGGACGAAGACGCCGGCGACGGTCGCGGTGAGGACGCCGAGCGCACGCCGCTGCGGGCTCGCGTCGGCCAAGAGCAGCAGCGGCGCCGCGTGCGCCAGGTAGCGCTCGTGCACCCCGGTGAGCAGCGTGGCCATGGCCAGGCACGCGAAGCCCGAGAGCGCGATCGACCCGCGGCTCGAGAAGCGCGCACGCCGGAGCTGCCAGAGCGCGATCGCCATCGCGAGGCCGAAGAGCGCCCACCCCCACACGTCGCTCGCCACGCCGAGCAGGCGCACCTCGGCGGCGAGGGTGCCGCCGCGCGCGAAGAACGCCCAGAGGCTCGCGCCGCTCGCCACCGCCAGCTCGCCGTGCGCGCTGCCGCGCAGGAGCACGAACGCGAGGTGCGAGCGGAAGCCGGCCGGCAGCGTGAGGAAGGGATCGGCCACGAAGAGCAGGAGCGGTGACGCGAGCGCCATCGCGATCGCGATCCGATCGCGGTGGCGAGCGAGGCCGAGCGCGGCGAGCAATGCGAGCCCCGGCGCCGCGAACCAGGTGAGCTGCTTCGTGAGGATCGCGCCGATCAGCGCGGCGAGACCGAGCGCGAGCGCGCCTCGGTGGCCTCGCTCGCGGTAGGCGATCAGCGCGGCCGCCGACGCACAGAGGAGCGCCGAGCCGAAGGGATCGATCTGCCCGAAGTACGCGCCGCCTGCCCACGTGGTGGGCAGCAGGTAGAGCAGCAGCGCGAAGGCGCGCGGGCGCGAGACCGAGAGCGCGCGAGCGAGGGCCGCCGCCGCGAAGACGAAGGCGACCTCGCCGAGGGCGATCGTCGACTTGAGCACGAGGCGGTAGCTCGCGAGGTCGAGCTCGCCTCCGCTCAGGCGCTCGAGGAGCCACGCGGGGCCCGCGACGAGGAGCACGCCGGCGATCGGGTAGTTGAGCCCGGGGCCGTCGCGATAGAACGCCGCCGACTCGCCGAAAGCGCGCGACCACTCGTGGAAGAACTCGATGTCCCCGTGCTGGCCGAGCTCGCGATGGAGCGCGAGGAGCGCGAGCGGGAGCCCGCAGGCGAGCGAGGCGAAGAGCGGCGCCCCCAGATCGCGCTTCAGATCGCGATCGCCCGCTCGATCCACGCGATGAGCTCCGCGATCACCTCGTCCGCGTTCTTCTCGTGGAGCATCTCGTGGCGGCCGCCGGGGTAGAGGCGCAGCTCGACGCGGCGAAGGCCGGCGGCGCGGTAGGACCCGGCCAGCCGCTCGACGCCGCGGCCGAAGTCGCCGACCGGATCCTTGGTGCCCGCGAAGAGGTAGATCGGGAGATCGCGCGGGATGCGCGCGAGGTTCTCCTTGGCGGTCAGGCTGTCGAGCGCGTCGAGCAGATCGATCCAGCTCTGCACGCTCAGCACGAAGCCGCACATCGGATCGTCGCGGTAGGCGTCGACCTCGGCCTCGTCGCTCGAGATCCAGTCGAAGTCGGTGCGGTTCGGCTTGAAGCGGCGGTTGAAGTCCTTGAACGTCAGCTGGTCGATGAGCTTGCTCTTGCCTTCGGCGCCGAGGCGCAGCCGCTCGAGGCGCGCGATGTAGCGGCCGGCGGCGGCGAGCGGAGGCGGCTTGCCGTTGCTCGCCGAGAGGACGGCCGCGGAGACGAGCCCAGGCTCGGTGTAGAGCAGCCGCTGGACGAGGAACGAGCCGAACGAGTGGCCGAGGAGGATCCGCCGCGCGCTCGGGTGCTCCTCTTCGATGCGGCGCGCGAGGGCGCGGACCACCGAGGCCGCGTGCGTGAACCCATCCACGCCGAGGTGGCCGGGGGCCTGACCCGCGGGGGTCGATCGGCCGTGCCCGCGGTGGTCGTTCGCGTAGACCGCCCAGCCGCGCGCCACGAGCGCGTGGGCGAGGCGCGTGTAGCGCCCGGCGTGCTCGGCCATCCCGTGCGCGATCTGGATCACCGCGCTCGGCTCGCCCTCGGGCAGCCAGGCGCTCACGGAGATCGGGTGCCCGTCGGGGGCGTCGAGGGTGAAGGTGCGCTCGTTCATCGCTCGCGATTCTGCATGCATCGGCGCTCGAAGACAGTACCGGGTGAAATCGGGCCTGCTTCTGCGCCATCATGCGCCCCATGTCGAGTCGCAGCCTGCTCGTGATGATGATCCTCCTCGGCGCGTGCGAGGCGCCGCCCGGCGCGCTCGCGCCGACCGACCCCGAGGCGACGCCGGAGCTCGCGATCAGCGCGGCGGACCTCGCGCGCTTCCCGGAGGAGGGCGACTTCCGCGTCTCGCCGGTGCTCGAGGCGCCCGAGGGGGCGACCCGCGTCGGCGCGCTCGTGACGCTCGCCAGCGCGTCGGCGGAGGCGCCCCTCTTCGAGGCGCGCGGGCTCGACGAACACGGCGTAGCGCATGCCTGGCGCCCGCTCGAGACGACGTTCGCGGAGGCCGATCAGCGCGTGATCCGGGTGGAGCTCGGCTTCGTCGCGACGGGCGCCCAGCTGCGGATCCCGTCGAGCTCGATCGCCGCTGTCGCCGGCATCACCTGGTCGGCCATCGTGCCGGCGCGAGAGAGCGAGGCGCCGATCGAGGGTGACATCGGCCGCGCGACCGAGGCGCTCCGCGCGGAGTATGCGAGCGCGGGCGTCCACCCCCGCTCGGCGTGGGGCGCGCGCGCGACGCGCTGCACGACCGGCGATCCGAACAAGAGCCGCATGGCGATCCACCACACGGTCACGCCTTCGGGCACCGATCCGGGCGTGCGCCTGCGCGGCATCCAGGCCTACCACATGGACACGCAGGGCTGGTGCGACATCGGCTACCACTTCTTGATCTCGCTCGACGGTCGGGTGTGGGAGGGCCGGGCGGCCGAGCTCCTCGGCACGCACGTCGCCAGCCACAACAGCGGCAACCTCGGCATCTCGTTCATCGGCTGCTTCCACTCGAGCGGCTGCAACGACTGGACGCCGTTCACACCGCCCGACGCGATGATCGAGGCGGCGGCCGACATGGTCCGGCTCTCCTCGACCCTCTACAGCATCCCGATCAACGCGACGAACGTGAAGGGCCACCGCGATCACGCCGGCGCCACGACGTCGTGCCCCGGCGACAACCTCCACAGCCAGCTCGAGCGCATCCGGACCCTCGCCGGCTCCTCGAGCGGCCCCGAGTACCGCGCCGAGTACGTGCACCAGAGCTTCCCGCTCGCGAGCATGCCCTTCGAGCTGCGACCGAACGAAGAGGCGCGCGGCTACCTCGAGATGCGCAACACCGGCACCGCGACGTGGCAGCCCGGCATGACCTTCCTCGGCACGACCGAGCCCCGCGACGGAGCGAGCCCGATCGCGGCGCCCGACTGGATCTCGCCGCGCCGCGCCGCGTCGATCGACCGCACCGTCGCGCCCGGCGAGACCGGCCGCTTCGACTTCGCGGTGCGCGCGCCCGCCACCCCGGGCGACTACCCGCAGTACTTCAACCTCGTGCAGGAGGGCGTCGCCTGGTTCAGTGATCCCGGCCAGGGCGGCCCGCCCGACGGGGTGATCCAGATCCGCGTCACGACGCTCGACGCGCCGCCGGTCCTCGACGACGCGGGCACGCCGCCCCCGCAC
>JAEZBP010000548.1 GCA_023427125.1 Pseudomonadota bacterium
GTCTCGGATCGCGTCGGCGTCGGCGGAGCCGGCTCCGGGGCCGGATCCTCCTCGGAGCGGGCCGCCGGCTCCTCCGGCGCGGGCGCGGTCGGCTAGTCGCACGACGCGCCCCCCGCGAGCCCGCCGATCAGCGAGACGACGAGCGCGCGCATCATCGAGCCACCGCCCGCCCGTTCACTCGAGCACCCCGGCGGGGAGGGCGGCGCCCTCGGGGACCAGGCGCAGCACCGCGCGGGGCGGCTGGCCGAGCGAGCTCTCCGAGGCGTGCACGCGCAGCGTCCCCTCGGGGCCGTCGAGGGTGTGCCCGTCCTCGATCACCGCGCCGTTCGCGATCAGGTACGCGGACGCGCTGCGCAGCATGTCCGCCACCACGTTCGGATCGGTCGCCTTCGTGAACACCGCCTCCAGGTCGGGTAGGAAGAGCCGGTCGAGGCCCACCGTGTCCATCAGCGTCCACTCTTCGTCGATGACGAAGAGGCGCACGTGCGAGAAGAGCTCGAGCGGCGGCCCACCCTCGCCCTCGCCCTCGGCGAGCAGCGTGCGCGCGCGCTCCGGCGAGGCGATCACCTCCGCGTTCGGATCGAAGTACGCGAGCGCGCCCGGCAGCTCGAGCAGCGGCGCGGCGAGCTGCAGCAGCGCGTCGAGCTCGGCGAGGCCGCTCCAGCCCTCGGGCAACATCGGCGCGTCCGTCCCTCTGCCCACCAGGTAGCTGGTCCGCAGCCGCACGAACGCGCGATGCGCGCTCACCGCGGCTCGGGCTCCCTCGAACGCGACCGCCTGCTCCGCGGCGCGCTTCAAGTTCCCCGGGAACGCGAGCGGTCCGAACGCGCCCATCGACCACGCACCGAAGAGGTCTGCGTCCTCCTTCGGATCGCCCATCGAGTCGGGCCACGGCACATCGAGCACGTCCACGTGCACATGCCCCTCCGGCGCCTCGCCGAAGGGCACCAAGAGCTCGGTCCCGCCGGAGAGCCAGCCTGCGTTGGTCTCTCGGCGATCGACCGAGCACCCGAGCGACGAGAGCGCGGCCTCGATCGCGTCGATCGAGGGCGCGCGCGTGAAGAGCACCGTGGCGCTCTGCGTGAAGAATCCGCGAGGCATGCGCGGAAGTAGCGCACCGCCGCGCCGCCCGCGCAAGCTCGGTCAGCGCGCGCGCCGATACATCACCGCGGGGCTCGCCCGATCTCACGCGGTGCGCGGCCGGAAGAGCCTCCGCGCGGGGAAGAGCTTCCCCTCGGTGGCGCCCCCGAGGAGCCCGCCGAGGAAGACGCGGAACGTCGAGCCGCGCCCCGGCGAGCTCGTCACCTCGATGTGGCCCCCGTGCGCCTCGACGATCTGCTGGACGACGTAGAGGCCGAGACCGACCCCCGGGATCGCCTCCTTGGACAGGCCGACCCGGTGGAAGGGCTCGAAGAGCTTGCGCCGATCCTCCTCCGAGATGCCCATCCCCTCGTCGCTCACCTCGAACACCGCGTCCGCGCCGGCACGCAGCACCCTCACCTCGACCCGCCCGCCCTCGGGCGAGTACTTCAGGGCGTTGCTGATCAGGTTCGCGAGCACCTGCTCGATGCGCAGCGGATCGCAGCGCAGCGGCATCGCCCCGCTCGGCACCGCGAGCGTGAGCGTGTGCTCGGGCGAGGTGGGCTCGAAGAGCGAGACCGCCTCCTTCGCGAGCGCCCGCGCGTCGACGGTGGCGAGCCGCAGCGCGAGCTTGCCCGCCTCGATCTCCGAGGCATCCAGGAAGTCTCCGATCATCCGCTCGAGGCGGTGAATCTGGCGATCGATGCGCGCGATCACCTCGGCGTCCGACTCCGGCAGCAGCGCGACGGCCAGCTTCAGGCTGGCGAGCGGGTTGCGGAGATCGTGCGCGACGCCGCCGAGGAACGCGGTCTGCGCCCGGCGCTGATCGGCGAGCGCCGAGGCCATGTCGTTGAAGCGCGCGGCCATGTCGCGGATCTCGCGGTGGCCGATCTCGGCGGCCCGTGCGTCCGTGTCGCCTCCCCCGAAGCGGCGCATCGCCTCATCGAGCGCGAGCAAGGGCCGGAGCCCGGCGCGGAGCATGAGCACGACGATGAACGCGGTGAGCGGGAAGAGCAGCCCCGCGACGATGCCGAGGACCGTGCCCGCGCGATCCCAGCGGGCGGCCCGGGCCAGCGCGCGCTCGGCCTGCTCGGTGTTCAGCGCGATGAAGCGGCTCAGCGTCGCGAACGCCTCGCGGATGGCCTCGGGATCCGCGGTCGCGGTCAGCGCCTCCACTTGCGACAGCGCTGACGAGAGCGCGCGATCCTCCGCCTCGGTGGTCACGCTCTCGCTGGCTCTCGCGAGCTTGCCGCGGATATCGGAGAGCATGTCCTCGCGGATGAACGGATCGCGCGCGCGCTCGAAGAGCGTCAGGTCGAGCTGAGCGTCCGACGCGAGGCGCACGCTCTCGACCCCCGCCGCCGCGGTGAGCGTCGCCTGGTGGAGGAGCGTGGTCAGGACGACGAGCGCGGCGCACACCGTCGTCGCGAGGAGCGCGCCGACGGTCGTGACCGTCGCGACGATCGCGCGAAGCGTAGGAGGTCGCTTCATTGCGTCACGCCGCGTCATCGCGTCACGCGCTTCATTGCGTCACGCCTCATCCCCTAGCGTTGACGCTAAGTCCGGTGACCCCAGGTCAAAGACCGGACCACGAAGCGAGGGAGATGCGCGGCGAGCGATGGAGTGCCGGCGCTTCGGCTGACCGCCAGGGGGGAGGGGTG
>JAEZBP010000594.1 GCA_023427125.1 Pseudomonadota bacterium
ACGCTGAGCAGCGGGAGAAGGAGGAGGGTGGTGCGCATGGTGCGAATCGCTCGAAATTCTGACGCCGAGTCGGCGCTCGCGCCCCTCGGCGCGCACTCTCTAGTGCGGAGTCGGGATCTCCGCGAGCCCGCGAGGGCGCCCTCACTTGTACTCGATCAGCCTCGGGCGCGCGCCGCGCAGGCGGCTGGCGTGCAGCTCGATCACGCCGAGGAGCTCGGGCACCTTCCCGAGCGTGGTGAAGAGCGCGTAGGGCAGCGCGTCCTCGCGGGTCCGGCCGCGCGAGCGCGCGCCGCGATACGCCCGGTACGCGCTCAGGCCGTAGCCGCCGAAGAGGCCGAGGCTGAGGCCCATCGTCGGCAGCGCGGCGCCGAGCGCGATGGCCGGGAGCGCCCCGCCCCAGAAGACGATGCGGCGGGTCTCGCGCACGCCGTGCCGCTCGGGCGCTCTCCCGTGCAGCAGCGCCCCCTCCGCGTACGCGTGCCCCGCCCGCGTGGCGCGCCGCCACCACTGCGAGAAGCGCGTCATCGCCGCGTCGTGGATCGTCATCTCCGCGCGGAGCCGCTCGATCTTCCAGCCCGCCTGCCGCAGGCGCACGCAGAGCTCCGGCTCCTCGCCGGCGATCAGCCGCCCGTCGAAGCCGCCCACCCCCTCGAGCGCCGCGAGCCGCACCATCGCGTCGCCGCCGCACGCGTGCACGTCGCCGACGGGTCCGTCCCACTCGATGTCGCAGAGGCGGTTGTAGATCGAGGCCTCCGGATGGCGCTCGCGCCGGCGGCCGCAGACGATCGCCAGCTCGCTCCGCGCGTCGAGCCGCGCGCACGCGCGAGCGAGCCAGCCGGGCGCGATCTCGCAGTCTCCGTCGACCAGCTGCGCGTAGCGGAGCTCGGGCCGCCGCGCGCGCAGCCGATCGACGCCGGCGTTGCGCGCCCGCGCGGCGGTGAAGCCCACGCTCGGATCGAGCTCGACGACCTCGCAGCCGAGCTGCCGCGCGAGCGCGACGCTTCCGTCGGTCGAGCCGCTGTCCACGTAGACGACGAGCGCGACCTCGCCGGCCAAGGACTCGAGGCAGCGGCGCAGCCGCTCCCCCTCGTTGCGCCCGATCGCGACCGCGCCGATCCCATGGGCGGCTCCGCTCCCGCTCATGGCCGGTTGACCAGGAAGTTGTAGCGGACGAAGTCCCGCAAGTAGCGGGCGGGATCGGGATCGGCCTTGCGCTGGAGGCGCGCCCGCACCTTGAACGTCGCGAGCCCCGCCGCGGAGATCGCGTTGGCGGCCCAGAGGTACGCGCGGCCGTGGTTCTTCAGGAAGTAGTAGCGGCGGCTGTCGAACCAGTAGCGCGGCATCGGCCGCGCCAGATCCTTGAGGCCGGTCGAGGCGTGCCCGACGTGCGCGACCCTGCTCTCGACCACGTACCAGGTGGGCCAGCCCGCGAGGCGGGCGCGGCGGCAGAGATCGGTCTCCTCGAAGTAGAGGAAGAAGGTCTCGTCGAAGAGCCCGACCTGCTCGAGCACCTCGCGCCGGATCATCATCGAGGCGCCGGCCAGCCAGTCGACCTCGCGCGAGACCTCGGGCCGCGGCCGGATCGGGATCTCGGCGTCGGGCAGGAGCTTCGAGAGCGCGCCGAGCCGGAAGCTCCCGGCGACCTCGCTCCGCCAGCTCGGGAAGCGGAAGGCGCTGATGTGCGGCGCCGTGTCGACGCCCCAGATGGCGCTGCCGGCGATCCCCACGTGGGGCCGCGCGCGCATGAACGCGATCAGCGCCTCGATCGCGTCGGGCTCCGGGAAGGTGTCGGAGTTCATGATGTAGAAGAGC
Organism: Pseudomonadota bacterium; assembly: GCA_023427125.1. Classification (GTDB taxonomy): domain Bacteria; phylum Myxococcota_A; class Polyangia; order Polyangiales; family Sandaracinaceae; genus JAEZBP01. Next base: position 1,813 of record JAEZBP010000594.1, read on the forward strand.
TCGGGCGGATCGGCGCTCCGCAGGTAGCGCCGGATCGCGTAGTTGTTCCCCGCGCCGAAGCCGCCATTGTGCCCGGACTCGAGCACCTCGACGTCCTCCCAGCCCTCGGCGGCCGCGGTGTCGCGCATCAGCGCGAACGATCCGTCCTGCGAGTCGTTGTCGACCACCGAGATGCGGTGCCCCTCCACCCGCTCGAGCGCCCGCCGCGCCGCGCGCACCGCCTCGAGCGTCATCCGCGCGGTCTTGTAATTGAGGATCACGCAGAGCAGCTGCATCCCGTCCCTCCTCACTCGGCCGCCACCCGCAGCGCGGACGGCTCCGGAAGGCGCCCCTCGGCCTCTTCGATCACCTCGCGGAGCTTGCGCGCGAGCACCCGCACGCTCGGCTCGAGGACCATCGAGTCGTGGTCGCCCGGCACCTCGAAGACGTCGAGCTGGTGGACGTAGGTCGACCAGCCGTTGTCGGCGTAGACGTACTCGCGATCGCGATCGAGCAGCCGCCCGCCCCCGAGGTCGTAGGCGATCTCGAGCGGCGGCCGGAAGAGCACGAGGTGCCCGGGCCAGGGCGCGAGCCGGTAGCGCCCGAGCGCGCGGCGGAACGCCTGCTCGATCGCCTCGTCGTGGAACGAGGCCTCTTCCTGCTCCGGCGCCGGCTCCTCGAGCCGCCGGTGGAGCCTCTTGAGCTCCCACCGATAGCGGCTCAACGCCCACTGGCCGAGGTACGCCGGCCCCCGCTCCTCGAAGCGCTGCGCCTGGATCAGCGCGCGGTCGCGGAGGCTGAGCCTCGGCAGGGGCAAGGGCAGCGGCGTGTCGAGCATCACGAGGAGCGCCACCTCCTCGCCCGCCCGCGTGAGCGCCTGCGCCATCTCGTAGGCGGTCACGCCTCCCCCCGAGAAGCCGCCGAGGAGATAGGGCCCTCTCGGCTGCACCGTCCGCAGCTCGGTCAGGTAAGCCTCGGCCATCTCTTCGAAGGTCTCGTGCGGCTCCTCGCCGCCGTAGAGCCCCCGGGCCTGCAGGCCGTAGAAGCGGCGATCGGTCCCGATCAGATGCGCCAGGTGCCGCAGGTTCAGCACGTTGCCGAACATCCCCGCCACCAGGAAGAACGGCGTCTTCGGCCCGCCCTCGCCCGGGTGCATCGCGACCAGGTGCGTGTAGCGGCTGCGCGGCGTCTCGACCTTCGCCCCCTCGCCGTCCTTCCCGATCGCCGCGCGGATCATCGCCGCGCAGTGCTCGATGGTCGGCGCCTCGAAGAGCACCGAGATCGGGAACTCCACCGAGAAGGCGCGCTTCACCTTCGCGAAGAGGCGCACCGCGATCAGCGAGTGGCCGCCGAGGTCGAAGAAGCTGTCCTTGATGCCGACCCGATCGACCCCGAGCAGCTCCTTCCAGAAGCCGACGAGCGTCTTCTCGATCTCGTCGGTCGGCTCGATGTACGCGCTCTCGAGCTCGGGCCGCGCCAGCTGGATCCCGCCGCCCGCCGGGAGCGCGACGCCGCGCTCGGCCTGCCGGATCAGCCCGGCCAGATCGAGCGAGCTCACCACGACGCGCGGCCCGTGCTCGCCCGTGAGGACCCGCGTCAGCGCCTCGGCGCCCTCGCGGGGCGCGATGCCGCGCTCGACGTTCTTCGCGAGCTGCGCCTCGGCCGGCGAGCGCTCGCGATCGCCCTTGCCCTCGAGCTCGACGTCGCCGCGCGACGGCGGCCGCCCGAGCATGAAGTCGACCTCGCCGGCGAGCTTGCGCAGCGAGAGCCGCTCCACCTCGACGAGCACCCGCCCCTCCTCGTCGGCGAGCGTGACGTCGAAGGAGACGAGCTCGCTCTCGTCCGAGCTCCCCGGTGTGCTCCGCACCCAGCTCACGATGCGGGAGGGCAGCGGCCCGTGGACGCGCACCCGCTCGTAGCTCACCGGCACGAAGAGCGCGTCGCCGCGGTAGCCCTCGATGAGCTCCATCGCCCAGCCGGTCGCGATGTCGACGAGCGCGGGGTGCAGCCCCAGCTCCGAGGCCTCGTGCGCGAACGCCGCCGGCAGCGCCAGCTGCCCGAGCGCCTCGCCCTTGCCGAGCGCGCCGCGGATCAGCACCCGCCAGCGCGGCCCGAAGCGCAGGTGGGCCTCCTGCGGGGTGCGGATGCCGCTCGGATCCTCGGGCAGCACCCGCGCCATGCAGCGGCGCTCGATCGCCCGCCGATCGAGCGGCGGCGGCGCCTCGAGCGGGCGGATCGCGAGGTGCGCCTGGGCGTTTCGCTCCCACGCGACGCGCCCCTCGAAGCTCGTCTTGCTCCGCACCTCGAACGCGTAGCCGCGCTGGGTCGGCCGCAGCGTGACGCGCGCCTCCTTCGCCTCGCCGTCGCGCACGCAGAGCGGCCGGAGGAAGAAGAGATCCTCGATCTCGAAGGGCGCCCGCTCGCCCTGCGCGGCCAGCGCCGCCCGCGCCAGCTCGAGGTACGCGGTCCCGACGAGCAGCGGCTGGCCGGCCTTGGTGCGGTGGCCGCCGACGATCCAGTGCGCCTCGGGCGAGAGCGTCACCGAGAGCGCCGTCCCGCCCTGCGCGTCCTTGACCCGCGCGTCGAGGAAGGGGTGCCGAGGCTGCTCGCCGGCCTTCTCGCCCGCGCGCTCCTGGGCGTCGTCGGCGATCGCGCTCGCCGCCATCCCGACCTCGCTCCACACGCCCCAGTCGATCGCGATGACGCGAGTGGGCGACCCCTCCCGGCTCTGCGCGTAGGCGTCGAGGAAGGCGTTGGCCGCCACGTAGTCGACCTGCCCGGCCGGCGCGGTGATCGCGCTCGTCGACGAGCTGAGCACGAAGAGCTCGAGCGGCGCGTCGGCGCAGAGCTCGCGCGTCAGCCCGTCGAGCACCAGCGTGCCCTGGATCTTCGGCGTGAAGACGTCCTCGACCGACGCCTGCGTCTTCATCGCGATCAGCGCGTCGTCGATCACGCCGGCCGCGTGGAAGACGCCGTGCAGCGCGCCGAAGCGCGCGCGCGCCTTCACGAGCGCGCTCCGCAGCTCCTCCACGTGCGTGACGTCGGCGCTCGCGATCATCACCTCGCCGCCGGCCGCCTCGATCTCCAACAGGCGCGCGAGCCGCTCGCTGATCCGATCGCCGGCGCCGTGCTTCTCGATCCAGTCGATCCAGTGCTCGCGGGGCGGCAGCGGCGTGCGGCTGACGAGCACGAGCCGCGCCTTGCAGGTCCGCGCGAGGTGCCCGGCCAGCGCGAGCCCCATCCCGCCGAGGCCGCCGGTGATCACGTAGACGCCTCGCTCGCGGAGCGGCGCGAGCCGCCCCTCCGCGCCGAGCAGCCTCAGCGGCTCGAACGCCTCCTCGAAGCGGCGCTCGCCGCGCAGCGCGACCACCGCGCTCTTCGGCGGCGCGCTCAGCTCCTCCATCAGCCGCTCGACCAGCCGATCGAGCTCGCGCTCGGCGCGCCGCCGCCCTCCGAAGGGATCGGCGAGCCCCCGCAGGAGCCCGCCCGAGAAGAGCCGCTCGCTCCTCGCCGGCAGCGCCACGTCGACGGCGCTCGCGGTCACGCCGGGGAGCTCGCGCGGGATCACGCGGATCGGCCCGAGCACCGTGGCCTTCTCGGGATGGACGAGCGGCTCGTCCCCGACGCGCTGCATGCCGTTGGTGATCGCGGTGATGTGGAGCGGCGCGGGCACGCCCTCGCTCGCGAGCACCTGCGCGAGGAAGAAGAGGCTGAAGAAGCCGCGCTCCTGGTGGTGGTGGAAGACGCTCGAGCCGGGCCGGTAGCGCACCTCGGCCTCGAGCAGCCAGAGGTGCAGGACGCGATCGGGCGCCTTGCCGCTCGCGACGAGATCGGCGATCAGCGCCGCGTAGCCCTCCTTGCCGCGCTCGGGGCCGAGCGCGTACTCGAGCTCGCCTCGCTTCGCGAAGCCGTCGCCCTCGTGCACGCGCACCACGCGATCGCCGCGCGCCTCGAGCGAGGCCACGAGGCGGCGGCCGACGCCGCCGCGATCGAGGAAGACGAGCCAGGTGTGGCGCTCGGCCCGCGCGCTCCGAGGCGCCGGCTCGGCGAGGGCCGGCTTCCACACGGGCCTCCACCCCCAGCCCTCGACGTCGGCGATCTTCGCGAGCTCGTCGGGCACCGCGAGCGCCTGCCCGGGCTCGATGAAGTAGGGCTTGTGCGCGAAGGCGTAGGTCGGCAGCTCGACGCGCAGGCGCCGCTCGCCCTCCCAGAGCGCGTCGAGCGCGACCTCGGCGCCCGAGGCCCACACCCGGCCGAGCGCGGCGGTGAAGAAGGCCGCGTCGTCGATCGCCTCGTCCTCGTGGCGCAGCGTCGAGAGCGCGCTGTGCGCGCCGGCGCGGAAGGCCGGGTGCTGGCGCGCGAGCGAGCTGAGCGCGCGGCCCGGCCCGCACTCGATCAGCGTCCGGCCCTTGGCGTCGAGGAGCACCGCGAGGTCGTCGGCGAAGCGCACCGTGCTCCGGAGGTGCGAGACCCAGTACTCCGGATCGGTCGCCTCGGCGTCGGTGATCCAGGTGCCGCTCCGGTTCGAGAGCAGCGGGATCTGCGGGCGCGAGAGCGGGATCGAGCCGAGGTAGCGGCGGAACTCGTCGAGGATCGGATCGAGCAAGCGCGAGTGGGCCGCGGTCGGGATCGCGAGCCGCCGCGCCTCCACGTCCTCCATCCCTCTCAGCACCTCCTCGAGCCTCTCGATCGCGTCGGGCGCGCCGCTCACCACGCTCATCTCGGGCGCGTTGAGCACCGCGAGATCGAGCTCGCCCTCGACGCCGGCGAGGATCGCGCTCACCCGATCGGCGGGCAGGCTCACGCTGAGCATCGCGCCCGGCGCGGTCTGCTCGAAGAGGCGGCCGCGCAGCACGACGAGCCCGAGGCAGTCCTCGAAGCGCATCACGCCGGCGAGGCACGCGGCGGTGTTCTCGCCGAGGCTGTGCCCGAGGAGCGCCTCGGGCACCACCCCCCAGCGCTCGAGCAGCCTCGCCATCGCGACGCTGACGAGGAAGATCGCCGGCAGCTGGTGGGGCATCCGCTCGAGCTCGCGCGCCGCGGCCTCCGCCGCCTCGGGCGCCGGGAAGAGCATCGGCGACAGATCGATCCCGTGGCGCGCCTTCAGGAGCTCGAGGCCGCGCTCGAGGTGCTCCGAGAAGACCGGCTCGCTCGCGAAGAGGCCGGCGCTCATCCGCGCGTACTGCGCGCCGCCGCCCGGGAGCAGCAGCGCGACCGACGTCCGCTCGGCGGCGGCGTGGGTGAAGACGCGGCGCGGATCGGCCTCCTCCAGCAGGCGCGCGGCCTCCTCGAGCGAGCTCGCGGCGAGCACCCGGCGCTTCTCGAGCGCGGAGCGGCCGACGTGGAGCGTGTACGCGACGTCGGCGAGCGAGAGCTCGGGGTGCGCGCGCAGGTGCGCGGCGAGGCGAGCGCTCGCGCCGTCGAGGCTCGCGAGGCTCTTGGCGCTCAGCGCGATCAGCTGCGCCTCGCGGCGC
>JAEZBP010000645.1 GCA_023427125.1 Pseudomonadota bacterium
GATCCGCTCGGGCGGCGAGGGCTGCTCCGGCCGCGTCCGAGCGATCTTGCGCAGGACGGCGTTGACCACGCCCGAGAGGCGAGGCCCTCGCTCGCGCTTCACCAGCTCCACGGCCTCCGAGACCACCGCGTGCGGCGGCACCCGCGACAGGTGGAGCAGCTGGTACGCGCCGACCCGGAGCGCCGCGCGCAGGTAGGGGTCCAGCTTGCCCGGCTTCGAGAGGTGCGCGTCGAGCGCGGCGTCGAGCCGCGGAAGGACCCGCAGCGCGCCGTAGGTGATCTCGGTGGCCAGCCCGGCGTCACGCCGATCGAGCCCGGCCCGCGCGATCTCGGCGTCGAGCGACGGAGTGGCCCACGCGTCCTCGGTCGCCACCCGGAAGAGCACCCGCGTCGCCACTGCGCGTGCGGACACTGCGCGCGCGGACACGGCGCGCGCCGAGGCGCTGCGGGCCGAGGGGGGTCGCTCGCTCATGCGCCGGTCGTCCTCTCCCACCAGTCGACGATGCCCGGCCAGAGGTGCTCGAAGTCGTTCTTGAACGCGAGGATCATCAAGAGGACGACCAGCACCAAGCCGACGAGCGAGGCGTACTGGCGAACGCGCAGGTTGACCGGGCGGCGCGCGACGCCCTCGAAGACGATGAAGGCGAGCTGGCCGCCGTCGAGCATCGGGATCGGGAGCAGGTTGATGAGGCCGAGGTTGATGCTGATGAAGGCCATCAGGCTCAGGTAGTTGAGCGGCCCCTCGCGCGAGGCCTCCGCGGTCGCCTCGAAGACGCGCAGCGGTCCGCCGATGTTGTCGAGCGAGAGCCGGCCCTGCAGGAGCCGGACGATCGAGTACACCGTCAGCTCCATCAGCTCGGCGGTCTGCTCGAACGCCTGCCCCGTCGCGTAGAAGATCGGGCTCGGGATGGGCACGAGCGGGTCGGCCACCGTCGGGCGCGCGTGCCCGATCGTCGCGACGTGTCGCCGGCCATCCTGCGAGAGGAGGATGAGGCGCGTGTCGCCGGCGTCTCCGGTGTCGGTCTTCGCGGTGCGCAGCCGGTAGCGCCTCGTCACCAGCTGATCGCCTCGCCGCCAGGTGAGCTCGTGGACCGCGTCCGAGGTCACCTCGACGTCGGCGAGCATCGTCTCCCAGAGCCGGATGGGCCGGTCGTCGAGCGAGACCAGCCGATCGCCGGGCAAGATGTCGGGCTGCGCGTCGGGCGAGGCCACGCGCACGTGGCGCAGATAGAGGTCCGCGGGCTCGAGCCCGGCGCGGAGCAGCGCGTCGCCGGGGCCCGGCTCGGGCACCAGCTCCGTGAGGTGCGGCTCGTACACGTCGAGCTCGACCAGCCCTCCGAGCGCGCCGGGCACGCGCGTCGGGCGCATGTACCCGATCGGGACGTTGCGGCCCTGGTTGCCGCGCAGCGCCTGCTCGAGATCGATCCAGCGCGTGACCGGCCGCGCGCCGGCGGCGATCACCCGATCGAAGGTGCGCAGGCGCGAGGCGGCGGCGGGGCTCGAGGGGGAGGTCACGCCGATGATCGCGAGCGGGTGGTGCGGCTTGATCCCGACGCGGCCGACCTCCTCGACGAGATCGAGCAGGCGCGGGTTGCGCGCGAGGTAGGGCGTGAGCGAGACCGTCTCCCGCTCGCCCTCGCGCTCGATGAGGAGCTCGATCTCTTCACCGGCGTGCTCGTTGATGATCGTCGCGAGCTCGTTGAACGTCGTGATCTCCTCTTCGTTCACGCGGAGCACGCGATCGCCCGGGACCAGCACCCCGTCGGCGGGCTGATCGGGGAAGACCGTCCCGATCGTCGCGGGGTACGTCTGTCCGTCGCCGAGGCGCACGACGAAGAAGAGCGCGATCGGGAAGACGAGGTTCATCGCCGGCCCGGCGATGACGATGATCATCCGCTTCCAGAGCGGCTGCTGCGAGAAGGCGTGGCCGTCGTCCTTGCCCTTCACCTCGTCCGAGGGGCTCTCGCCGAGCATGCGCACGTAGCCGCCGAGCGGGAACGCCGCGATCACGTACTCGGTCCCGCCGCGCGTAAAGCCGGCGATCTTGGGCCCGAAGCCGAGGCTGAACTTCAGCACGCGGACGCCGAAGAACTTGGCCCACGCGAAGTGGCCGAGCTCGTGCACGAAGATCAGCACGCCCACGAGCACGATGAAGTAGACGACGGCCATCGGCGCGGCGGCACTTGTACGCCGGATCGCCGCCCCGGGCCATCCGCGCGGGCGGGTTCCGTTTCACGCCGCGGCGATGCGGTCGCCGCCACCGCGCTTGGCGCGGTAGAGCGCCTCGTCGGCCATGCGGAGGAGCGCGAGCGGGGTGCGGCCGTGCTCGGGGAAGATGGCGACGCCGCCCGAGACGCGCACCGAGAGCCGCTCGCCCTCGTGATGGTGCACGTGCATCGCCACCCGGGCGCGCAGCTCCTCCGCCAGCGCCGCGCCCGCCTCGAGATCGTGATCGGGCAGCAGCACGCCGAACTCGTCGCCGCCGAGCCGGCACGAGAGGCCCCGCGCCTCGACGACGCGCCCCACGACGCCGCCCACCTCTGCGATCATGCGCGCGCCGACGAGGTGACCGAGGCGATCGTTGATCAGCTTCAGCCCGTCCACGTCGAGCACGATCAGCGCGACCTGCTCGCCCTTGCGCTCGGCGGCCACGAGCGCGCTGGCCATCTCCACGTCGAAGCGCCGCCGCGCCAACAGGCCCGTCAGCTCGTCCTTGTTCAGCCGCTCGAGCACCGCCGCGTCGTAGGCCTGCTCGACCGGGCCGTGCACCTCGAAGCGCACCACGGTCCGCCCGAGGATCAGCTGATCGTCGGGCGAGAGCAGGAGCTCGCCGACGCGCATGCCGTTCACCTCGGTGCGGCCCGCCCCGGTGAGATCCACCACCGCCCACCCCTCTTCGCGCGGCTCGACGCGGGCGTGGTGCCACTCGACCTCCGGGTCCGCCAGCATCAGGTCCGCCTCGGGATCGCGGCCGACGAGCGCGGGCTCCTCGAGGAGGATGCGCTGGCCGACCTGAGGCCCCGTGAGCACGACGAGGACCGGCCGCTTCGCTCCGTCCGTCGACTTCGCCAACAGCAAGCTCGAGTCGAGTCCGTCCGGGAGGGTGGGCCTCCCGCGGTCCACGCGATCGGTCACGGCAAGATCCTACACGAGGGGTCCTAACGTCGCGAACAAGCAGCGCAAGCGCAGACCTCGTGGCAGGCTCGGGCCCGCCAGGAGGGCCCGTCGCGCCCGTTGCGAAACGCCGCACGCGCCTGCGAAGACGAGATGAGAAGTGGCTCGGACGATCGTCATCGGTGATGTGCACGGCTGCCTCGAGGAGCTCGACGAGCTCCTCGAGCGCCTCGCGCCCAGCTCCTCCGATCGCCTGGTCTTCTTGGGCGATCTGATGGATCGCGGGCCCGATCCGGTCGGCGTGGTGCGGCGGGTGCGCGAGCTCGGCGCGGAGTGCGTCTACGGCAACCACGAGGACAAGCACGTCCGCTGGGCGCGGCACGAGGCGAAGCGCCGAGCGCAGCCCGACTACCGGAACCCGATGAGCTCGATGAGCGAGCGCGACGCGTGGGCGAACGCGGCGCTGACCGACGACGAGCTCGCGTGGATGGCGGCGCTGCCCTCGTGGATCGAGCTCGACGGCTGCGTCGCGGTCCACGCGGGCTTCGAGCCGGCGCGCCCGCTCGCCGAGCAGAAGCGCGCCGCCGTGTGCCGGGTGCGCTGGGTCAACACCGAAGGCCGGATGAAGGGCGACGACGATCCGCTCGTGCAGCCCCCCTCCACGCGCCGCTGGCCCGAGCTCTGGCCCGGTCCCGCATCCGTCGTGTACGGGCACCACGTGATGGATCTGCGCGACGCGGTCGTCGACCGGCCGGCGCCCGGCGTCGAGACCTGGGGCATCGACACCGGCTGCTGCTACGGCGGGCGCCTCTCCGCGCTCGTTCTCCCGGAGCGCGAGCTCGTCCAGGTCGACGCTCGCGCCGCGCACGCGTGACGCCACATGGCTCGGGTTGATCGACGGGGGCCCTCCTTCTACGCACCGAGCCGGATGCGCGCGCGGTGGATCGTGGTGGCGGCGCTGCTCGCGTCTTGCACGACCGAGGCGTCCACCCTCTCGGTCTTCACCGCCGCCTCGCTCGGCGAGGCCATGGAGGAGCACGCGCGCGTGTTCGAGCGCGACCACGAGGGCGTCGAGGTGCGGGTGGTCCTCGCGGGCAGCCAGATCCTCTCGAGACAGATCGAGGAGGGCGCGCCCGCCGACGTCTTCGCCCCCGCGAGCCCCGCGCACGCGGCCGCCATCGAGGCCCTGCTCGAGCGGCCTCGCACCCTGGCGTGCAACGAGCCGGTCATCGTCACACCCCCATCCTCGCGCGTGCGCTCGTTCGCCGATCTCGCCGAGGTGGATCGGCTCGTCGTCGGGACCCCCGAGGTGCCGATCGGCGCCTACACGGACGCGATGCTCGCGCGCGCGCCGGACGCGCTGCGCCGCCGCATCGAGGCCCGCATCGCCTCGCGCGAGCTCGACGTGCGGCAGGTGCTCGCCAAGGTCGTCCTCGGCGAGGCCGACGCCGCGATCGTGTACCGCACCGACGCGATCGGCGCGGGCGCGGCGGTCCGCACCATCTCGATCGATCCCGCGCTCAGCGTCACCGCGCGCTACCCGATCGCGGTCGTGCGGGCGAGCCGAGAGGCCGAGCTGGCGCGCGCGTTCGTGAGCTTCACCGGCAGCGCCGAGGGCCGCGCGATCCTCGAGGCGCGCGGCTTCGTGGAGTGCGCGCCATGAGCTCCGCGCGGCTCGCCCGCATCGGCGGTGGGGTGCTCGCGACCACCCTCGTCCTCCTGCTCACCTTGCCGATCGTGGCGCTGGTCGCGACCGCGCGCGGCGCCGACTTCCGGCTCGCGATCGATCGCGGGATGATCGACGCGCTCGCGCTGAGCCTCGCGAGCACCGCGCTCGCCGCCCTCCTGGTGGTCGTCCTCGGGACGCCGCTCGCGTACTGGCTGGCGCGCCGCTCGGGGCCGCTCGCGCGAGTCGTCGAGGCGCTGGTGACCTTGCCGGCGGTCACGCCGCCGGCGGTCGCGGGGGTGGCGCTCCTCGCGGCGTTCGGCCGCAGCGGTCACTTCGGGAGCGCGCAGGCGGCGATCGGGATCGGGATGCCCTTCACCCCCGCGGCGGTGGTGATGGCGCAGATCTTCGTGGCGGCGCCCTTCTACGTCCTGCCCGCCGCCGGGGCGTTCCGCGAGATCGACGACGATCTGCTCTTCACCGCGCGCAGCCTCGGCGCCGGGCCGCTGCGCGTCTTCGGGCGCATCGCCGTCCCGCTCGCGCTTCCGGCGCTGCTCTCGGCGCTCGCCGTGGCGTGGGCGCGCGCGCTCGGCGAGTTCGGCGCGACCCTGGTCTTCGCCGGCAACCTCCCCGGCATGACGCAGACGCTGCCGATCGCGATCTACGCGACCATGGAGGGCGATCTCGGGCCCGCCCGCGCGATGGCCATCGTGCTCCTCGCGTGGGCCGTCGTGCTCTTCGCGCTGCTCCGGCGCGCGCCCTTCCGGCGGAGGCTCGAGCGATGATCGAGGAGCGATCGTCACGCAGCGGAGCGACCGGAATGATCGACGCCGCCATCGCGCTGCGCCGCGGCGCGTTCGAGCTCGACGTCGCGCTCGCGTCGAGCGGCGTCACCGTGATCATGGGCGCCAACGGATCGGGCAAGACGACGCTGCTCCGCGCGATCGTCGGCGTCATCACGCCCGAGCGGGGGCGCGTCGCGATCGACGGGCGCGTCCTCTTCGATCGGAACGCGGCCATCGACGTGCCGGTCGAGGAGCGCGAGCTCGCGTACGTCCCTCAGGGCTACGGTCTCTTCCCGCACCTCACCGCGCTCGACAACGTCCTCTTCGGCGTGCGGCGCGGGCCGGATCGGCGCGCCCGCGCGATGCGGCTGCTCGACGAGCTCGAGCTCTCGGCGGCGATGCACCGGCGCCCGGCGTCGCTCTCGGGCGGCGAGCAGCAGCGCGTCGCGCTGGCGAGGGCGCTCGCGACC
>JAEZBP010000648.1 GCA_023427125.1 Pseudomonadota bacterium
GCGGGGGGGGCCTCGGGCAGGGGGCAGACGCCCCCGCCCGCGGGCGCGGCCGGCAACTACGCGATCGGCTTCGCGGCCGATCAGATCCGCGCGGGCCGCGCCGACATGGCGATCACCGGCGCCGTCGAGATCATCGAGAAGCTCGAGTACTGCGGGTTCGTCCGCCTGAGCGCGATGAGCCCGGACCTCTGCCAGCCCTTCGACCTGAACCGCAAGGGCCTGATCCTCGGGGAGGGCGCGACGATGCTGGTCCTCGAGGCGGAGGAGAGCGTGGTGCGCCGCGGCGCGACCCCCCTCGCGGAGGTCGGCGGCTACGGCCTCGCCTGCGACGCGCACCACATCACGCGGCCGCATCCCGAGGGCGAGGGGAGCATCAGCGCGATGCGCCAGGCGATCGAGTCGAGCGGCATCGACCCCGACGAGGTCGATCACATCAACGCGCACGGCACCGGTACGCAGGCCAACGATCAGGTCGAGGCCAAGGTGATCCGCGAGATCTTCGGTGACCGGCCGCTGCCGGTCACCAGCGTCAAGAGCATGATCGGCCACTGCATGGGCGCCTCGAGCGCGATGGAGGCGGTGGCCTGCGTGATGACGCTCGAGACCGGGATCATCCCGCCGACGATGAACTACGAGACGCCGGACCCCGAGTGTCCGCTCGAGATCGTCGCGAACAAGGCCAAGAGGGACGCCGACGTGAAGATCGTGCTGAACAACGCGCTCGCCTTCGGCGGGTACGACGCGGTGGTCTGCTTCGCGAAGCCGGGACGGCTGCCGGAAGGCACCGGGGAGGCGAGGGCGTGAGGCCGCTCGCGATCACGGGCGCCGGCGTCGTCTCGCCGGTCGGCTTCGGGCTCTCGGCGCTGCGCGACGCGTTCTCGAACGTCGAGGCGGCGCGCGCGAGGGCGTTCGGCGGCGAGCCGGCGGCCTCGGCGACCCGCGTGCTCAGCCGCGAGAAGTTCCCCGAGGCGCACGCCGCCGAGGTGTGGGGCTTCGACGCGAACGAGCACCTCGGCGACAAGGGCCACCGCAACTTCGATCGGCTCACCAAGTACCTGATCGTCGCGGCCAAGCAGGCGCTCGAGGACGCGGGCATCAAGAAGGACGGCAAGTTCGTCTCGACGCTCGAGCCCGGGCAGGTCGGCATCTGCAGCTCGACGGCCTACGGCTCGCTCGACTCGATCACCGAGCTCAACCTCGTCGCCGAGCTCGAGGACCCTCGCTACATCAACCCGGCGCGCTTCCCGAACACGGTGATCAACGCGGCCGCCGGCTACGTGAGCATCTGGGAGGATCTGCGCGCGCCCAACGCGACGATCGTCGACGGCAACTGCGGCTCGCTCGACGCGGTGCTCAGCTGCGAGACCCACCTCGCGCACCGCCGCGCGGACGCTTTCCTGGTCGGCGGCGGCGACGTGATCAACGAGCCGCTCTACCTCGCGCTGCGGAGGCTCGGGGCCATCGCGGGCGGCGCGGCCTCGTGGGCGCCCGGCGAGAAGGGGAGCGAGGGCCTGCACCTCGGTGAGGGCGCGGCGTACCTGATGGTCGAGCGCGTCGCCGACGCGGAGAAGCGCGGCGCGAAGGTGCGCGCGCTCCTGAGCGGCTACGGGACGGCGTTCGATCCGCCGCGCCGCGAGGCGCGCCTGCTGCACGCGGCCTCGAGCGCGGTGCTGCGCGCCGTTTCGCAGGCGCTCTCGGACGCAGGCGTCGAGCCGTCCGAGGTCGATCTCGTGTGCTCGAGCGTCGCGGGTCTGCGCCCCTTCGATCACGCGGAGCTCGCCGGGCTCAAGGAGGCGTTCGCGCACGACGTCGCGGTGGCCGCGCCCAAGGCGATCTGGGGCGAGAGCTTCTCGGGCTCGGGCGCGCTCGGCCTCGCGTCGGCGGTCGCGTGGCTCGAGGGGGCCACCCCTGCGCCGCTGGTGCGCGGAGCGGCCCCCCGAAAGGTGCGCACCGTCGTCGTGACGTCGGTCGGCTACTACGGCAACGTCTCGGCGGTGGTCGTGCGCGCCGCTTGACGGCTCGAGCCGCCGCCGATCCAGCCCTCGAACGAGACCACGAAGGTGAGCTGATAGCCCGCGCGCTCGTTCCGACCGTAGTAGAGGAAGTCGAAGACGGCGCCGGGGCTGATCGAGAAGCCGTCGGCCAGGAAGATGTGCACGCCGCCGAGCCCTCCGGCGATGAACATCGCGTGGGTGTCGAGGTCGCTGCCTCCGATGCCGAAGGACTCGAGGAACGCGAGCTGGAAGCCGAGCTCGGCGCCCACGAAGGGCCGGATGTTGCCGTCGCCGAAGAGGTACTCGAAGAAGGGCAGGATCCCGAACGCCCCGACGTCTTGGGTCGTCGGCCCGACGTCGAGCCCCTGGTAGGCGAGGCCGACGCGCGCGCCGATCAGCACCGCGTCGGTGACCTGGTAGGCGCCGTGTACGATCAGCTGCGGGCGCGAGTCGAGGAAGATGTCGGTGCCGACGAAGCCGAACTGGACGCTGGGATCGAGCGCGTCCGGGTAGTGCAGGAGCCCGAACACGCGCACGTCGGTGCCGAGCCGGAAGGCACCTTGCCCCGCGTCGGCGCTGGCGGTGGTGGTGAACGAGAGGCTCGCCACGAGGGCGAGCGCGAGCGCGTACGCGCTCTTGTGTGCGTTGGTGGTCATGGGTGAGATCCTCCGCGGCGGATGGTGGGGTCAGCGGGGCGCGGCGTCACGAAATCGGCCCGGCGCTTGCTCACTGGCGCTGGATCACTGGCCATGGCAGCCCGGAGCCGTCATGGTTCGCCGCCCGTAGACGAGAGAGACGACGAATGAGCTGGATCCATGAGAAGGCGCACGCCGAGCTGGCCCGCATCCGCGAGGCCAAGGAGAAGCAGGTCTACCCGTACTTCCGACCCTTCGAGTCGGGCGGCCTGCACACCAGCATCGATGGCAAGCCCATCATCAACTTCAGCAGCAACGACTACCTCGGGCTGACCAACCACCCGAAGGTGAAGGCCGCGGCGAAGGAGGCGATCGATCGCTACGCCTGCGGCCTCTCGAGCTCGCGGGTGCAGGCGACGACGGTCGCGCACGTCGAGCTCGAGGCGCGCCTCGCGAAGTTCTTCGGCTTCGAGAGCTGCATGCTCTTCACGACCGGCTACCAGGCGATGGTCGGAACGATCATGTCGTTCGCCGACAAGGACACGACGCTCATCCTCGACAGCCTGGCGCACGCCTGCATCCTCGACGGCACGTTCCTGGCCGCGGGCACGCCGGTGGAGTCGCCGGAGGTGCGCTTCTTCAACCACAACTCGGTCCGCTCGCTCGAGCGCGTGCTCAACACGCGCGAGCAGAAGAACGCGATGGTGTTGATCGAGGGCATCTACTCGCTCGACGGCGACAAGGCGAACCTGAAGGAGATCATCGAGACCTGCGAGAAGCACGGCGCGGTGCTGGTGCTCGACGACGCGCACGGCTCGGGCACGCTGGGCAAGCACGGCCGGGGCATCCTCGAGGAGACGGGGCTCGAGGGCAGGGCGCCGATCGTGGTGAGCACCTTCAGCAAGGTCTTCGGCGGCATCGGCGGGATCGTGCTCGGCGACGCGGAGGTGATCGATCACATCAAGCACCGCGCGCGGAGCTTCTTGTTCAGCGCGTCCTTGCCGGTCCCGATCGTGGCGGCGGCCTCGACGATCCTCGACATGCTCGAGAGCGACGGGCCGGCGCTGGTGTCGGAGCTGCATCAGAAGGCGGAGTACTTCCGCGGTCGGCTGACGCAGATCGGCTTCGATCTGGGGAAGAGCAACACGCACATCATGCCGGTGATGTGTCACGACGAGCGCAAGGCGCTGTTCATGCACGTCGCGCTGATGGAGAACGGCGTGATGATGGTGCCGATCACCTACCCCGGCGTGAAGAAGGGCGAGGAGCGGCTCCGGGTGAACATCACGCGGGGGCACACGCAGGAGGACATGGACCTCGCGCTGTCGCTGCTCGAGATGTACGGAGAGGCGTTCTTCGTTCTCAGCGGCGAGGAGATCGGTCCTCTCGAGGATTGAGGCTCCTCTCTCCACTGGCTCCCGCCCTGGCTCCAGCCTGCGGCTGGGGCTCCCGGAGCTTCGATGAGGCTCGCGCTCTCGTTCGTCCGCCGGTCGGGCCCGCTCGACGCGGCGCCAGCTCCGCCCAAGGCGCGGCCGCGCGCGAAGGCGCGCCAGCCAGCCG
>JAEZBP010000697.1 GCA_023427125.1 Pseudomonadota bacterium
CGGCCCTCGCGCTCGGCCGGCGGGGCGCCAAGCTGTATTTGGCCGGGCGCTCGGCCGAGCGGATGCAGCCCGTCATCGACGAGCTGCGCCGCGACGGGAACGACGAGGCGGTGTTCCTGCCGCTCGATCTGGGCAGCCTCGCGTCGGTGCGGGCGTGCGCGCGACAGTTCCTCGAGACGGGCGAGAGGCTCCACGTCCTGATCGCGAACGCCGGCCTGGCCGGCCAGCGCGGCCTGACGGAGGACGGCTTCGAGCGCACCTTCGGCGTGAATCACCTCGGGCACTTCCTGCTGATCGACCTCTTGCTCGAGCGGCTGAAGGAGTCGGCGCCGAGCCGCGTCGTGATCGTGGCGAGCCGGGCGCACAAGCGCGTCAAGAAGCTCGACCTCGACGCGCTCCGGCAGCCCACGCGGACGACGAGCGGCTTCCCGGAGTACGGCGCCTCGAAGCTCTGCAACGTGCCGCACTCCAGGGAGCTCGCGGGGCGGCTCGAGGGCACCGGCGTGACGACCTACGCCCTCCACCCCGGTGTCATCGCGTCGGACGTCTGGCGCGAGGTGCCCTGGCCGATCCGCCCGGTGATGAAGATGTTCATGAAGACGAACGAGGAGGGCGCGGCGACCTCGATCCACTGCGCGACCGCCCCCGAGCTCGCGACCGTCAGCGGCCGCTACTACGACGAATGCAAAGAGCGCGAGCCCGCGAGCCTCGGGAAGGACGATGGGCTGGCGAAGGAGCTCTGGCGCCGCAGCGTCGAGTGGACGCGCGAGGACCGGCCGAAGAGCGAGGCCCGCGCGTAGCTACGACGCGTCGAAGAGCTGCCCCATCACCTGAATGCCGAGCAGGACGGCGTACGAGGCGTCGGGCTCGACGACGTAGCTGACGCTGAGCCCGACGCGCAGCGGATCGAGCCGGAAGAGCACGCCGGCGTCGAGGCCGAGGAGGGCGGCGGTGCGGGTGACGTCGCCGTTGGCGTCGGCGGGGAGATCCCATGCGTGCTCAACGATGACGCGGGCGCCGACGTAGGGGCCGACGTCGGACTCGATCCCGATCGCCAGCTCGTTGCGAAACGTCTGCGCGAACGCGACCTCGTCGCCGGCCGCGTCCACGAGGCTCAGCGCGCCGTGCGTCACGCGATAGCCGAGGCGGAGGAAGCCGCTCACCATCACCGAGAAGTCGAGCGTCGGGAGGACCGCGAGCTGATCGAGGGCGCGCGTCCAGTCCTCGCCGGCGCCGATGAACAGGCGCACGCCCAGCCAGCCGGTGAGGTCTCCGCGGCGGCTCGGCGGCGGTTGGGAGGGCGCTGGCGACGTCGTATGTGCAGGCTCCGCGTCGACGGCGAGCGTCTGCGCGGCGGCGGGCGAGGCCAGCGAGAAGAGCACGAGCGCGAAGGGGAGGAGGCGACGCATGCCCGGGAAACGCGGCCCGCGCAGCGAGCTTACACGCGGCCCCACGTGGAATCGACGAGCGAGATGCGCGATGATGGAGCCCGCCGCGGAGGGACCCTGACCATGCACCGCCTCGTCTTCGCTTCGCTGATCGCGAGCCTCTCGATCACCGTCGGCTGCGCGCCGAGCACCAGCGGCCCTCGCCGCGACTCCGGCACGAGCGGACCGCACGACGGAGGGCCGATCACGCAGCACCCGGACAGCGGAGGCGCGCGCGACGCGGGCCGCGTCCCCTTCGAGGAGTGCGCGCGCGACGTGTCGATGGCGGAGACGCGGCTCCAGCCGGTCGACATCGTCTGGATCATCGACAACTCCGGCAGCATGTCGGGCGAAGCGCGCATCGTGCAGGAGAACATGAACTCCTTCGCCGCCGCGATCGGCGCCTCCGGCATCGACTATCACGTCGTCGTCATGACGATGGCCGGCTTCGTCAACGTCCCGCCCCCGCTCGGCACCGATCCCGAGCGCTTCCGCTTCGCGAACGTGAACGTGCAGTCGCACGACGGGCTCAGCGCGCTGGTCGCCAACTACTCGACCTACTCGGACTTCCTCCGCCCCGAGGGGACGATCCACTTCGTGGTGGTCACCGACGACGAGAGCGAGAACATGTCGTCGTCCGAGTTCCAGTCGCAGATGGGCACCCTGCTCGGCCGGAGCTTCACCTTCCACACCATCGCGTCGCCGCCCGGCTCGATGAGCTGCCCGCCCCCGCCCCTCCCCTGCTTCATCATGACGGAGGGCGGCACGGGCCCCGAGGACAACGCCGCGGCCAACGGCGACGAGTACTACGCGCTCTCGGGCGCGACCGGAGGGCTGGCGCAGTCGATCTGCACCAACGACTGGAGCTCGCTCTTCGCCTCGCTCACCGCCGCGATCGCCGTCCCGACGACGCTGCCCTGCCGCTACGTGCTGCCCACGCCGCCCGACGGCATGGCGCTCGACCGCAACAAGGTGAACGTCCTCTACACCGCCACCGGCGCGACCTCGGAGACCATCATCCCCTACGTCCGCGACTACGGCTCCTGCGGCCCCTCGGGCGGCTGGTACTACGAGGGCGACGACGTGGTGGTGTGCCCGGCGACGTGCACCACGCTGACGGGCGACGCCTCGGGCCGCGTCGAGATCGCGCTCGGCTGCGAGACGATCCTCTTCTGAACTGTCGGAGCGCTTGCCGAGGAGCGGCGCTTCGGCTCTGCTCGCGGGCATGAGCAGCGACCCCACCCGATCCACCCCGAGCACCGGCCTCGCCGTCCTCGCGGCCTCGTTGCCGATCGTCTTCCTCGTGCTCGCGTGCCCGCTCACGGCGCTCGCGCTCTCCGGCGGACTGGATGGAGCCCGCTTCGGATATGCGATCCGGGAGGGAGGCGCCGCCGTCTTCTTGGTCTTCGGCACCTCGCTCCTCGCGGTCGTCGCGCTCGGCGCGTTGCTCGCGCTCGCGGCCAAGGGCTGGCGCGTCCCTGCGGTGCTCCCGGTCGGCTTCGCGGCGCTCCCCTGGCTCTCGGGACTCCTCGGCGCGCTCTTCGGGATGTCGCTAGCGCGCGACGCCATCGCGTATGCCGACCCCGCGAGCCAAGCGACCATGCTGGCGCGGGGCATCGCCGAGGCGACGACCAACAGCTTCTTCGGCGCAGCGCTCAGCAGCGCGCTCCTCGCCGCCGTAGGGCTCGGCCTCGCCGTCGGCGCGATCGCTCAGCGGGCGCCCCAGCGC
>JAEZBP010000795.1 GCA_023427125.1 Pseudomonadota bacterium
CCTCTCCCCCGCGGGACCCGCCTGCGCATGCTCGCGCGCGCCGCGCAGCCGCTCGAGGTGCGGCTGGCCGAGGCGCTCGCCGGCATCCTCGACGAGCACGGCGTTCAGCTCGAGGTCGAGCGCGTCGAGAGCGCGCGCTACGACGCGACGGTCGCGCGAGGCCACTGGGACCTGCGCCTCGCGCTCGTCCGCCCGCCGCTCCCCGGAGAAGGCGCCCTCGTCGCGTCCGCGCTCGCCGCTGGCGACCAGCTCGATCGCGCGCGCCGCCTCGCCCTCGACGACACCGCTGCCGTCACCGCCGCCGCGCGCGAGCTCGGCGCGATGGTGCTCGGCCACGAGCGCGTGGTGCTGCATCATCGCGCCGACGTGATCGGCCTGACCCTCGACGCGAGCGGGCGCGTGCCCCTCGCCGATCTCTCGTTCGCCCGCGTGGTCCAAGGGAGCGGAGCGGAGTGACGGCATCTCGCCACCGACCCGATCGAGAGGCCGGCGACCTCACCGGAGGTGTCGAGATGCCGTTACGCAGCGGAGCGACCCATGTCGAGGAGCCGGCGCAGTGAGCCTCCGCTGGCGCATCATCGTCGTGGCGATCATCGTCGCCGTCGTCCCGACCGGCACGCTGGGCGTGGTGCTGCGCAACCTCACCGCGACGCAGGCCCACGAGGAGTCGGTGCAGCGCCTCGGCGCCACCGCGGAGTCCGCGCGCCGGCGGGTCAGCGAGCGCAGGCAGCGCGAGCGCCGCTCGGTCGCGCGCCTCTGCGAGGGCGACTTCGTGATCGACCGGCTGCTCCTCGATCTGCAGGCCGGCCGCTTCGGCCCGGCCGAGCAGGACGAGCTGGTCGAGCGCCTGCCGCACCTCATGCGCTCGATGGGCCTGGTCGCGCTGATGGTCGTCGACGCGAGCCCCGACGGCTTCGGGCGCGTGCTCGCGGCCGGGCACTTCCCGGGCCGCGCGGGGGCCGCCGAGTCGGAGCTCACCGCCGCGGTCGAGCGGGCCGGCGATCGCTGGTTCGTGCGGCCGATCCACGTGCGCCGCGACGGACAGACCCACGAGGTGAAGGCGCTGGTGACCGGCTGTGTGATCGAGCGCGGCGGCGAGCGCATCGTCGCGGTCGGCGGTCAGGTCCTCGACGACGAGTTCGTGCAGTCGCTCGTCGCCGACGTCCCGCCGGTGCGCCTCGTGCTGACCGACGCCGACGGCGCGATCCCGCCCGACGTGCCGGCGGGGGGCGGAAGCCAGCCGGTCGCGGTCTTCGAGGACCTCGAGGGCCAACCGGCCGCGCGCCTCGTCGCGGTGGCCGACGACGGCCCGCTGCGCGCGCGCCTGGCCGAGCTCGATCAGACCGTCGCCTTCGCCATCGCGAGCGCGCTCGGCGTGGCGGTGCTCCTCGGCCTGCTCATCACCTACTGGATCGTGCGCCCGCTCAAGGAGCTCGAGAGCGCGGCGACCCGCGTCGGCTCGGGCGAGCTCTCGACGATGATCACGGTCCGCTCGCGCGGCGACGTCGGCAAGGTCCTGCACGCGTTCAACGGCATGACCGCCAAGCTCCAGAACGCGCAGGCCCGCTTGATCCGCGCCGAGCGCATCGCCGCGTGGCGCGAGATCGCGCGGCGCATCGCGCACGAGATCAAGAACCCGCTGATGCCGATCCAGACGTCGATCGAGACGATGCGCAAGACCCACGCGCGGCGTCACCCGGACTTCGACGAGATCTTCGAGGAGTCGACGCTGACGATCCTCGAGGAGGTCGAGCGGCTGAAGCACATCGTGACCGAGTTCAGCCGCTTCGCGCGGCTGCCGCGCCCCAAGCCGGCCGAGCTGAGCGTCGAGGAGGTCACCCAGCACGTGGTGGGCCTCCACGCGGGCGGTGACGTGCTGGTGACGATGGAGGTCGAGGGCGAGCTCCCGCGCGTCCGCGCCGATCGCGAGCAGCTCACGCAGGTGCTCGTGAACCTCGTTCAGAACGCGGCCGACGCGGCCCGCGCCCGCCACGGCCAGCACGGCGGCCGCGTGCACGTGCTCTTGTCACGCGCGGAAGACGGCGTGCGCGTCGAGGTCATCGACAACGGCACCGGCATCCCCGAGCTCGAGCGCGGCCGCATCTTCGAGCCCTACTACACCACCAAGTCGAGCGGCACCGGCCTCGGCCTGGCGATCGTGCACCGCATCGTCAGCGACCACGGCGGCCGCATCGACGTCGACGAAGCCGAGGGCGGCGGCGCCGTCTTCGAGGTCACCCTCACCCGCGCCGGCCCTCCGAAGGAGATCGAGGGCTCCCACACCGACGGCGAGACCCCGCTCATCCGCTCGCGCGGCGACTGACCCGCGGTCCTCGACGCCCGAGGATCGGGACCTCGTATGCGCTCATCGCGGGATCGAAGGTCACGAGCGTGGCGCGCTCCGCACGCGCTTGAGCGACGAGGAGGCGATCGAAGGGGTCGGCGTGGTGTGACGGCAACGTCGCGACCGCGGTGGCATGACGGGCGGTGATCGCAAGCTCTCGAAACCCGCACGCCGGGATGAGCTCGTCGAGGCGCGCCGGATCGCTGCCGGGCAGTCGGAGCTTCCCGAGCGCGGCCTTGATCGCGATCTCCCAGACGCTGACCGCGCTCACGACCACGTCTTCGGCCGGGGCGGCGATCCGCGCTCGCACCCTTGCCTCGAGCCGGTCATCGTCCGCCAGCCACCAGAGGAACACGTGAGTGTCGAGGAGCAGCATCAGCGCTCGCGAGGCGGCTCGATCGGCGAGTCCACGAACGCGGCGAGCTCGTCGCCCGCGAGCGGGGCATCGAAGTCGTCGGCCATGTGGACCCGTCCCTTGAGGAGGCCCGGCTTGCGCGCGGGCCGCCGCGCGCCGCGCAGCGCCACCAGGCGCGCGACCGGCTTGCCCCCTCGGGCGATGATGATCTCCTCGCCCGCCTCCGCGCGCTCGAGCAGCCTCGAGAACTGGGTCTTCGCGGCGTGGACGTTGACGATCGCCTTCGACACGACATGGACTTAGCCCACCGCCTGGAGCCGAGCAACGGGGCACAGGTGATCAGCCGATCGTGTCCTTGAGCCGGTGCAGGAGATCGATGAGCGGGATCTCCTGCATGAGGAAGAGGACCATCGGCACGGCCGAGGGGACGAAGAGCTTCAGGTAATGAGCGCGCTTGAAGGGGATCCAGCGCGTCCCCTCCACCGACGCGAAGCTGGTCACGAGATCGGTGTGCGACGACGTGTCGGGCGTCCCCACCGGCATCGGCGTGCGGGTCTCGGGATCGATCCGGCCGGCGGCGTAGCGGTGCGCGAAGTCGGCGGAGGCCGATCCGTAGCCCTCGTGGAACTCGCGCCGCGCTCGCTCGAGCGGCCAGGCGAAGACCATGGCCGGCAGCAGAAAGAGGAGCGGCGTGAGCGCCGAGAACGTGATGATCTCGCTCCAGTAGTCGGTCACGTGCCGCGCGAAGAGGATCCGCTCGGTCGCGAGGTTGCCCGCCAGCGAGACGCCGATCGCCCCCGCGACCCAGCCGAACGAGGTGTGCGCGCTGACCAGCACCGAGAGGCCGCCCGTGCCGTCGGGGTGGGCAGGATCGATGCGGAGCCGAGCGCGCGCGAGCCCGCCGAGGAGCACCGTCCACAAGACGACGCGCCAGAGCCAGCGCAGCGCGACGAAGCGAAAGAGCGGCGCGGCGATCCCGAGATAGAGCCACCCGGCGATCGAGACCGGGGCGCCCGTCTGCTCGTGCGGGAAGATCCACGTGCTCGGTCCGCGCCAGCCCACCCAGAGGTCGTGCGCGGAGAGCGCGAGCGCCGCCACGGCGAGCGCCGGCTCGAGCCACCGCAGATCGCGCAGGCGCTCGGCGCGCCGGATCGCGGCCGAGGCCGCCGCGCGGTTCGTGTCATCGATCAGCCGCGCGTCCGCCAGGTAGCGCACCGCGCGGTCCAGGCGGCGCGCGATCGGGCGCTCCGCCCAGATCGCGATGGGGAGCGCGACGAGGAGGCGCGCGTGGACGCCAGCGTCCTGGAAGAACGATCCTCGCCAGCCGAGCGCGAGCCCCTGCGCCACCGAGCAGACGAGGAGCGGCACCCACGAGAGCACCGCGAGGGCGAGCGCGAGCTGCGCGACACGCGAGAGCCGGACGCTCATCGCGGTCGGCCCGGCGATCCATCGGAAGGTGGTGCCTCCGGCGACGAGCGAGAAGCCCGGAGCGCGCGGCCGACCCGCCCGATAACCACCGCCCATCGATGCGATAGCTAGTCGCCAGAATCGAGGCCGAGGCGCGCGAAGGACCTCAGGCGCGAGCCGCCGCGCCACGCCGCCGGCGCCTGCGCGGCCGCCTCGGGACGATCGGCCGCTCGCCGTCGAAG
>JAEZBP010000851.1 GCA_023427125.1 Pseudomonadota bacterium
AGCTCGATCTCGCCGACGACGTCTTCGGCGGCGAGGTCAACGAGGCGCTCTTCTACGACGTCGTGAAGGCCCAGCTCGCCTCTCGGCGCGCCGGCACCCACAAGGTGAAGAACCGCGCCGAGGTGCACGGCACCACGAAGAAGATTTACCGGCAGAAGGGCACCGGCCGCTCGCGTCACGGCGCGGCGACCGCGCCGAGCTTCCGAGGCGGCGGGCAGGCGTTCGGCCCGAAGCCGCGCGACTACTCGTACCGCCCGCCGCGGAAGATGCGGGTGGGAGCGCTCAAGAGCGCCCTGAGCATGAAGCTCAAGGAGGGGCGGCTCCTCATCATCGAGGACTTCTCCCTCCCCGAGATCAAGACCAAGGCGCTCGTGCAGATCCTGAGCAAGCTCGAGATCCCGAAGAGCTCCGTGATCGTCGACGCGGTGGCCAACGAGACGCTCCGGATGAGCGCCCGTAACCTCCCCGACCACCAGTTCCTGCCGCCGGAGGGCGTCAACGTGTACGATCTCCTGCGCCACGAGCACCTCATCCTGACCAAGGGCGCGGTCGCCGCGCTCGAGGCTCGCTGCAAGTAAGGGCGATCGCGATGGTACCCGAGAAGATCATCAAGCGGCCGCTGATCATGACCGAGAAGGGCCAGTCGCTCCGCGAGGACGCGAACAAGTACCTCTTCGAGGTCGATCGCCGGGCGAACAAGACGCAGATCCGCAGGGCGGTCGAGACTCTGTTCAACGTCACCGTCGAGGACGTGAACACGATGATCGTGCGCGGCCGGATCCGCCGGATGGGTCGAGGCCACGCCAAGACCCAGAACTGGAAGAAGGCGATCGTCCAGGTGGCCGAGGGCGAGTCGATCGAGTTCTTCGAGGAGACCTGATCATGGCGATCAAGAAGTTCAAGCCGACGAGCGCCGGCCGCCGCCACTACGAGGTGGCGGACTTCAGCGACCTCACGAAGAAGGCGCCCGAGAAGGCCCTGACCGAGTTCAAGAAGGTCAGCGCGGGCCGCAACAACCAGGGCCGGATCACCATCCGGTTCCGAGGCGGCGGACACCGTCGACGCTACCGCGTCATCGACTTCCGCCGGAACAAGATCGGCGTCACCGCGAAGGTCGACTCGATCCAGTACGATCCGAACCGCTCGGCGCGGATCGCGCTCCTCCACTACCACGACGGCGAGAAGGCCTACATCCTCGCCCCTGACGGTCTCCGGGCCGGCGACGTGGTGGTCAGCTCGCGCACTGCGGACATCCAGCCCGGCAACGCGCTCCCGCTCCGCTTCATCCCGACCGGCACGCTCATCCACGCGATCGAGCTGAAGATCGGCAAGGGCGCCCAGCTCGTCCGGGCCGCCGGCACCGCCGCGCAGCTCATGGCGAAGGACGGCGACTACGCACAGGTTCGCCTGCCGTCCGGCGAGGTGCGCATGGTGCACCTCAACTGCCGGGCGACGATCGGCCAGGTCTCGAACGCGCAGCACGCCCGCATCAGCCTCGGCAAGGCGGGTCGGGTGCGCTGGCTCGGGCGCAAGCCGCACAACCGCGGCGTCACCATGAACCCGGTCGATCACCCGATGGGTGGAGGCGAGGGCCGCACCTCCGGTGGCCGTCACCCCTGCTCGCCCTGGGGTCAGCTCTCGAAGGGCCTGAAGACCCGGACCAACAAGGCGACCGACAAGTTCATCGTCCGCAGGCGCGGCAAGAAGTAGCCAGAAGGCCAAGAGGAAGACATGCGTTCCCTCAAGAAGGGTCCCTTCGTGGACACCCACCTCCTCGCGAAGGTCGAGTCCGCTTCGGAGAGCGGTGACCGCCGCGTGATCAAGACCTGGTCGCGCCGCTCCACCGTCATCCCCGAGATGGTCGGCCTGACCTTCAACGTGCACAACGGCCGCAAGTTCGTGACGGTCTTCGTCACGGAGAACATGGTCGGCCACAAGCTCGGCGAGTTCGCGCCGACCCGCACCTTCGGCGGCCACGCCACCGACAAGAAGGCGAAGATGCGCGGCTGAGGCTCTCCGCTTGAGGGCTCAGGGGTGTCGTGCTAGATCCGGCGCCCTTTGGCCTCGGGCGGCTGTTCGCTCCGGGGGACGCCCCCCAGTTGCTCCCTGGCGCGCGCTGCGCGAGCGCGCAATCCCCCGCAAAATTGCTCCCGGGTACATGAGGATCACGACGATGGAAGCCATCGCGAAAGCCAAGTTCCAGCGCATCTCGGTGCGCAAGGCCCGCACCATCCTGAACATGGTGCGCGGCAACAATGCGGCGCAGGCGCTGAACGCGCTGAAGTTCACCCGCAAGTCGGCGGCGCCGATCGTGGCGAAGCTGATCGACAGCGCGATCGCGAACGCGCAGCAGAAGAACGAGAGCGTCGATCTCGACGCGCTCTACGTGAAGGCGTGCTGGGCCGACAAGGCACCGGACCGCTTCATGAGGCGCTGGCGGCCGCGGGCGATGGGCCGCGCCACCAAGATCACCAAGGGCCTGAGCCACATCACCGTGGTCCTCGACGACCGCAGCGCATCGTAAGAACGCAAGGGCGTAAGAACATGGGTCAGAAGACACACCCGTACGGGTTCCGGCTCGGGATCATCAAGACCTGGACCAGCAAGTGGTACGAGGACAAGCAGTACGCCAAGTGGCTGCACGAGGACCTCGCGATCCGCAAGCTCGTCAAGGACAAGTACGCCCACGCGGGCATCGCGGGCATCGAGATCGAGCGCGCGGCCAACAAGGCGAAGGTGATCATCAGCACCTCGCGGCCGGGCATCATCATCGGCAAGCGCGGCGCGGGCGTCGAGCAGCTCCGCGGTGAGCTCCAGCGCGTCACCGACAACGAGCTCTTCGTCGACATTCAGGAGATCCGCAAGGCCGAGACCAACGCGCAGCTCGTCGCCGAGAACATCGCGACGCAGCTCGAGCGCCGCGTGGCCTTCCGCCGCGCGATGAAGAAGGCCGTCTCCACCGCGATGAAGTTCGGCGTCAAGGGCATCCGCGTGGCGGCCGGCGGTCGCCTCGGCGGCTCCGAGATCGCCCGCGCCGAGCAGTACCGCGAGGGCCGCGTCCCGCTCCACACCCTGCGCGCCGACATCGAGTTCGGCGTGGCGACCGCGAAGACGACGTACGGCACCATCGGCGTGAAGTGCTGGATCTTCAAGGGCGAGATCCTTCCGCAGCGCCGCCGCCCCCGCCTCGGCGCCTGAGGAGAGAACGTCATGCTTCAGCCCAAGCGCACCAAGTTCCGCAAGCAGTTCACCGGCCGGACCAATGGCCTGGCGCAGCGCGGCTCGAACGTCTCCTTCGGCGACTTCGCGCTGCAGGCCGTCGGCCGCGGGCACATCACGGCCCGTCAGATCGAGGCCGCCCGTATGGCGATCCAGCGCAAGGTCAAGCGCGCCGGCAAGCTCTACATCCGCGTCTTCCCGGACAAGCCGATCACGAAGAAGCCGCTCGAGACCCGGATGGGTAAGGGCAAGGGCGCCGTCGAGGGCTGGGTCGCCGTGGTGCTCCCGGGCCGCGTACTCTACGAGATCGAGGGCGTGCCGGAGGATGTCGCGCGCGAGGCGTTCCGCATCGCCGGGCACAAGCTCCCGATCGAGACCCGCATCCTGAGCAGGAAGGAGCAGCTGTGAAGGCCTCCGAGCTTCGAGAGCAGAGTGTGGCTGAGCTCCAGCAGCGCGAGCGCGACATCACGCGCGAGCTGTGGAGCTTCCGCATGAAGAACTACACGAACCAGCTCGACGACACGGCGCAGGTTCGCCGACTCCGTCGGGAGATCGCGCGCATCAAGACGATCCTCGCCGAGCGCGCTGCGGCGAATGCCGGGAAGCAGGGTTGAACGCCATGGGTGAGCCGACTCCGAAGAAGCCGAACGAGCGCGGGCAGCGCCGCCACCTGGTGGGGCGGGTCGTCAGCGATACGTCCAAGCCGGGCCGCGCGAAGAAGACGATCGTGGTCGAGGTGACCCGTCGTTTCCGTGATCCGGTGTACGGCAAGTACGTCAAGCGTCGCCGCAAGTTCCACGCGCACGACGAGACCGAGCAGTACCGCACCAACGACCTCGTCGAGATCCGCGAGAGCCGCCCGCTCTCCGCGACGAAGCGCTGGGAGGCCGTGCGTCTCGTGAACCGCCCGGTGGAGGTCTAGTCCCATGATCCAGGTGGAAACCGAGCTCGACGTCGCCGACAACAGCGGAGCCAAGCGCGTCGCCTGCATCAAGGTGCTCGGCGGCAGCCGCCGCCGCTACGCCGGCATCGGCGACCTGATCGTCGTCTCCGTCAAGGAGGCGCTCCCGACGGCCCGCGTGAAGAAGGGCGAGGTCTCGAAGGCCGTCGTCGTCCGGACCACCCGCGAGTATCAGCGGGAGGACGGCAGCTACATCAAGTTCGACACCAACAGCGCGGTGCTGCTGAACGCGAACCTGGAGCCCATCGGGACCCGCATCTTCGGACCGGTCGCGCGCGAGCTGCGGACCAAGCGCTTCATGAAGATCGTGTCGCTGGCACCGGAGGTCGTTTGACATGGGCCAGAGGTTGAAGAAAGACGACGTGGTCGTCGTGATCGCCGGTCGGGACAAGGGCCGGCAGGGGCGCGTGCTCCGCGTGATCGCGGAGACCGATCGTGTGCTGGTCGAGGGCATCAACGTGGTGAAGCGCCACACTCGCCCGACGCCGCAGAGCCCCGAGGGCGGGATCATCGAGAAGCCGATGCCCGTCCACGTGAGCAACGTGATGCTGTGGGACTCCAAGGAAGAGAAGCCCACCCGCGTGCGCTACCGCGTCGAGGAGGACGGCACCAAGGTGCGCGTCGCCACGAAGAGCGGGACGGTCCTGGAGAGCTGAGAGAAACGCGAGAGATCGAAGGAGCGCGCGAGCCGCGCACCCCGGGCGGGACGTCCCGCTCGACGGGCCCGGGGAGCACGAGCGGATCGTGGGCAAACGGACCAGTGCTGGTGGTCCGCCGGGGTCAGCCCGGCAGAGGATGAAGATGGCTGAGCAAGTACCGCGGCTGCAGAAGCGCTACAAGAGCGAGGTGATCCCCGCTCTGATGAAGGAATTCGGGCTGACGAACCCGATGGAGGTCCCGCGCCTCTCGAAGCTGGTCGTCAACATGGGCCTCGGCGAGGCCGTGCAGAACGCGAAGCTGCTCGACTCCGCCGTCGACGAGCTGGCGCGGATCACCGGACAGAAGCCGGTGATCACCCGCGCGAAGAAGTCGATCGCGAGCTTCAAGCTGCGCGAGGGTGCCGCGATCGGCGCCATGGTGACCCTGCGCCGCGACCGGATGTGGGAGCTCGCCGACCGCCTCATCAACCTCGCCCTGCCGCGCGTGCGCGACTTTCGCGGCGTGAGCCCCAAGGCCTTCGATGGCCGCGGCAACTTCACCCTGGGCGTCCGGGAGCAGATCATCTTCCCGGAGATCAACTACGATCGAGTCGACAAGATCAAGGGCATGAACCTGACGTTCGTGACCACCGCAGAGACCGACGAGCATGCCCGTGCGCTCCTTCGTGGGCTCGGCATGCCGTTCCGGAAGTGACGAGGGATACCGATGGCTAGCGCGCGCATGTTCGCCAAGATGAAAGAGAAGCCGAAGTTCCAGGTGCGGTACCGGAACCGGTGCAAGAACTGCGGCCGTCCTCGGGCCGTGTATCGTAAGTTCGAGCTTTGCCGGATCTGTCTGCGCAAGTTCGCGCTCGCCGGTGACATCCCCGGCGTGACCAAGGCGAGCTGGTAGGAGGACGCGCCATGACGACCGATCCCATCTCCGATATGCTGGCGCGGATCCGCAACGCGGCCCTCGCGCGCCACGACCGCACCGAGATCCCCCGCTCCGTCATCAAGGAGCGCATCGCCGCGATCCTGAAGGCGGAGGGCTACATCGCGGACTTCCGCGTGGACGACGCCGGCTTCGGCTCGATCGTCGTCACCCTCAAGTACGGCCGCGATCGCCAGAGCGCGATCGTCGGCATGCGCCGCAAGAGCCGCCCCGGTCGGCGCGTGTACGTCAGCTACCGCGACATCCCGAAGGTCCACAACGGCCTCGGCGTCGCGATCATGTCGACGTCGCGCGGCGTGATGTCGGATCGGACCGCCCGCGAGCAGAAGGTCGGCGGCGAGATCCTGTGTGAGGTCTGGTGATGGCCGAAGCAACCGAAGAGCTCCGCGTCTCCCGCGTGGGCAAGCGCGCCATCGAGATCCCGAAGGGCGTGACCGTCTCGATCGCGGACGGCCTGGTCAAGGTCAAGGGCCCGAAGGGTGAGCTCGAGCGCGCCTTCCACCCCGATGTCCGGGTCGAGAAGGACGGCGAGACCCTCAAGGTCGTGTCCGCCCGCGGCGGGCGCAACTTCGCGCAGTACCAGGGGCTCACCCGGGCGCTGCTGACGAACATGATCCGCGGCGTCAGCGACGGCTACAAGCTCTCGCTCGACCTCTACGGCGTCGGCTATCGTGCCGTGCTGAACGGGAGCGAGCTCACGCTGAACCTGGGGCTCTCGCACCAGGTCATCCACCCCCTCCATCCCGCCGTGAACGCGCGGGTGGAGACGATCGACGAGGCCGGGACCAAGCGCCCGCGCCTCCACCTCGAGAGCCACGACAAGGAAGCGCTCGGGCAGACGGCCGCGAAGATCCGGTCCTACCGCAAGCCGGAGCCCTACAAGGGCAAGGGCGTGCGGTACACGGGCGAGAAGGTCCGTGAGAAGGCCGGCAAGGCGGGAGGCAAGTGATGAACAAGGCAGACAGCCTGGAGCGCCGCAAGAAGCGCATCCGCAAGAAGGTCGAGGGCACGCCCGAGCGTCCGCGCCTCACCGTCTTCCGCAGCGCCCGCCACATCTACGCGCAGGTCATCGACGACACGAGCGGCAAGACGCTCGCGACGGCCTCGACCCTCGCGTCGGGCGTGAAGGATCAGCTCAGCGATGCCAACAAGAGCGCGGCGGCCAAGCTCGTCGGCGCGGCGATCGCGAAGGCCTGCTCCGAGAAGGGGATCGCCAAGGTCGTCTTCGATCGCAACGGACACATCTACCACGGGCGCATCCGTGCGCTGGCCGAGGGCGCGCGCGAAGCGGGCCTGAGCTTCTGAGGAACAACATGCGGCCCATCATCGATCCCAACTCGCTCGAGGATCTCCAGGAGCGGGTGATTCACATCAACCGCGTCGCCAAGGTCGTCAAGGGCGGCCGTCGGTTCAGCTTCAGCGCGCTCGTGGTCGTCGGTGACGGCAAGGGCCACGTCGGCGTGGGGCTGGGCAAGGCCAACGAGGTGCCTGACGCGATCCGCAAGGGCAACGAGCGGGCGAAGAAGAGCCTCATCCGGATCCCGCTGGTGAACGGGAGCATCCCGCACCGCGTGATCGGTCACTCGGGCGCGGGCAACGTGCTGCTGCGTCCGGCCAGCGCCGGCACGGGCGTCATCGCCGGCGGCGCGGTTCGCGCGGTCGTCGAGGCGGCCGGCATCAAGGACGTGCTGAGCAAGATCCTCGGCACCAGCAATCCGCACAACGTCGTCCACGCGACGATCGAGGCGCTGAGCTCGCTCGAGTCCGCCGAAGACGTGGCGCGCCGGCGCGGCAAGGACCTCGGCGACGTGGTCGTCGCCTGAAGAACAGGGTCAGCTGATGAAGCCCAAGCTCAAGGTGAAGCAGGTGCGGAGCGGGATCGGCCGGCCGGAGACGCAGCGTCTCACGCTGCGCGGTCTCGGGCTGCGCGGCCCGAACAGCGAGGTCGTGGTCGAGAACACGCCCTCGTTCCGCGGGATGATCAAGAAGGTGATCCACCTCGTCACGGTGGAGGAGTCCGATGGCTGACGAAGTTGATGCGCGCGGAGGGTCGCGCGGTGAAATTCCGATCCTGTCGCGGCTGAGCCCGCCGCCGGGCGCGGTCCGCAGGAAGAAGCGGGTCGGTCGCGGCATCGGCTCGGGACTGGGCAAGACCTCCGGTCGCGGCCAGAAGGGCCAGAAGGCCCGCCAGCCCGGCAACTTCCACAAGAAGGCTTTCGAGGGCGGGCAGATGCCGCTCGCGCGTCGCCTCCCCAAGGGCGGCTTCGTGAACCTCTTCGCCCTGAAGGTGGGCGAGGTCAACGTGCGCGACCTCGCGCGCTTCGACGACGGCGCGACCGTCGACGCCGACGCCCTCGTGTCGATCGGGCTCCTGAAGGGGGCCTTCGACGTGGTGAAGGTGCTCGGCAACGGCGAGCTCACCAAGAAGCTGACCGTTCGTGCGCACCGGTTCAGCAAGGGTGCCCGGGAGAAGATCGAGGCGGCCGGCGGCCGGGTGGAGGTCGTGGAGCGGCGCGCCGTTGAAGGTGCAGCGTCCGGCGAATAGGCTCCCGCCGCCGGGTGTCGCCCGGTCTCGAGAACCCTCGGACATCCAGGACCCACACGAATGAGCGCGTTCGCCAACATCGCGAAGATCCCGGAGCTCCGCCGGCGCATCCTGTTCACGCTGGGGATGCTCGCGGTCTATCGCGTCGGCATCTTCGTCACGACCCCCGGTGTGAACCGGAACGTGATGCGGGAGTACGTCGCCGGATCGGGCGGCGGCTTCCTCGGGATGTTCAATCTCTTCTCGGGCGGCGCCCTCGAGCAGCTCTCGATCTTCGCGCTGGGCATCATGCCCTACGTCTCGGCGAGCATCATCCTGCAGCTCATGACGGTCGTCGTGAAGCCGCTCGAGGAGCTGCGAAAAGAGGGCGAGGCCGGCCAGCGCAAGATCAACCAGTACACGCGCTACGGCACCATCATCCTCAGCATCATCCAGTCGTTGAGCATCGCGTTCTGGCTCGAGAGCCTGAACGGGCAGGTGGCCGGCGACATCGTCCGCGAGCCGGGCTGGGGCTTCCGCTTCCTGACGGTCATCTCGCTGACGACCGGCACCGCGTTCATCATGTGGCTCGGCGAGCAGATCACCGAGCGCGGCATCGGTAACGGCATCTCGCTCATCATCTTCGCCGGCATCGTCGCGGGCCTCCCCGACGCGGTGTTCCAGACCTTCTCGCAAGTCGGCATCGGCGAGATCCAGCCGGTGAACCTGCTGATGGTCGGCGGCGTCGTGCTCGCCGTCATCGCCATCATCATCTTCTTCGAGCGCGGCCAGCGCCGGCTCCCGATCCACTACGCGAAGCGGATGGTCGGGAGAAAGCTCTACGGGGGTCAGACCTCCCACCTGCCGCTCCGCGTGAACATGAGCGGCGTGATCCCGCCGATCTTCGCGAGCTCGCTGCTGATGTTCCCACAGCAGCTGGCGAACTACGAGATCCCCGGCATGGCGGCGGTCAACGAGTTCATCGCGCCGGGGTCGTGGCAGTTCACGACGATCTTCATCGTCCTCATCGTGTTCTTCTGCTTCTTCTACACGGCGGTCACGTTCCAGCCGGTCGAGGTGGCGGACAACCTCAAGAAGCAGAACGCGTTCATCCCGGGCGTGCGTCCGGGCAAGCAGACGGCCGACTACATCGACCGCGTGGTGACTCGCATCACGGTGGGCGGCGCAGCGTACGTCGCGGCGGTGTGCGTGGTCCCCGACGCGCTCCAGGCGTTCTTCCGGGTGCCGTTCTACTTCGGCGGCACGTCGATCATGATCGTGGGCGGTGTCGCGCTCGACACGGTCCAGCAGATCGAGTCGCACCTCATCACTCGGCACTACGAGGGTCTCACCGGTCCGCGCGGACCGCGGATCCGGGGGCGGAAGGGCTGATGGACCTGATCCTCTTCGGCCCGCCCGGCGCGGGAAAGGGAACGCAGGCGAAGCTCCTGGTGGAGGCGCTCGCGGTCCCGCAGATCTCGACCGGCGACATGATGCGGGCCGAGCGAGCGAGCGGGTCCGAGCTGGGAAAGCAGTTCGACGACTACATGACGAAGGGCCTGCTCGTCCCCGACGCGCTGGTCCTCGAGCTCTTCCGGCAGCGGCTCGCGCAGCCGGACGCGGCGAAGGGCGCCATCTTCGATGGCTTCCCTCGGACGCTGGCTCAAGCCGAGGCGCTCGACGCGACCTTGGCGACGATGGACCGCGCGATCGACAAGGTCGTGGCGCTCGAGGTGCCGACCGAGGTCATCGTGGAGCGCATCTCGGGCAGGCGGGTCTGCCTGTCATGTGGACAGACCTACCACGTGCGCTATAGTCCGCCCCCTCCGTCGGGGCGGTGCTCCGAGTGTGGGGGCGAGATCGTGCAGCGCACGGACGACACCGAGGAGAAAGTGCGCACTCGGAGTTCGGAGTACCTCGAGAACACCCTCGCCATCCTGCAGCACTACGAGCCACGGGGCGTCGTCGAGCGGGTGGACGGCGTCGGGTCGGTCGAGGAGGTCGCGGGCCGGGTGGAGAAGGCAATCGCAGCGGAGTAGCGAGAAGGCGAAGCAAGGCGGAGACCAGGAACGGGCGAAGGGAAGGCGTGAGTGTCGAGCGGGGGTCGGCTCGAGGGAACCATCGAGGAAGCGTTGCCCCGGGCGCTCTTCACGGTCCGCTGCGACGACGGTCGCAGGGTGGTCGCGACCCTGAGCACGGAGGCACGACGAGTGACCGTGCAGGTCATCCCCGGTGACCGGGTCGTCGTCGAGGTGAGCGCGTTCGACCCCACCCGCGGCAGGATCATCGCCCGACTGGGCTAAGGCTACAGCCCGACACGAGAGCTAGAGGCAGGTCATGAAGGTTCGTCCGAGCGTCAAGAAAATCTGCGACAAGTGCAAGATCGTCAACCGCAAGGGTGTGGTTCGAGTGATCTGCGAGAACCCCCGCCACAAGCAGCGGCAGGGTTGATTCGGCGCCGAATCGGAGCGTAGGAGCAAGCGATGGCACGTATTGCCGGTGTCGACCTTCCGGGTCGCAAGCACATCTGGATCTCGCTCCAGTACATCTACGGAGTGGGTCCGCAGCGGGCGAAGGCCATCTGCGACAAGGCGGAGATCCCCCGCGAGAAGCGGGCGGACGACCTCGACGAGAACGAGGTCCGCCGCATCCGTGAGGTCATCGAGGCGAACTACAAGGTCGAGGGCGATGCTCGGCGCGAGGTCGCGATGAACATCAAGCGCCTGATGGACCTCGGCTGCTACCGCGGCCTGCGTCACCGCCGTGGGCTGCCCGTACGCGGCCAGCGCACCCACACGAACGCGCGCACCCGCAAGGGCCCGCGGCGCGGCGCGACTCGCCGCTGAGCTTCCACGGCGGAGCCCCACCTTTTCCAAGCACGTTTCGGAGTAGCTCCAGATGGCGAAACCCCAGGTACAGCGCGGCGGCAAGAAGAAGGCGAAGAAGAACGTCGCCAACGGCATCGCGCACATCCAGTCGACCTTCAACAACACGATCGTCACGATCACCGACCTCAACGGGAACGTGATCTCGTGGTCGTCGTCCGGGGCGCGCGGCTTCAAGGGCTCGCGCAAGAGCACGCCCTTCGCGGCGCAGCTGGCCGCCGAGGACGCCGCCCGCAAGGCGGCCGACCACGGGATGACGTCGATCGCCATCTTCGTGAAGGGCCCCGGCGCCGGACGCGAGTCCGCGCTGCGTGCCTTCCAGACCGTGGGCATGAAGGTGACGCTGATCCGCGACGTGACCCCCATCCCGCACAACGGCTGCCGCCCGCCCAAGCGGCGCCGCGTCTGACCTGGCCTCTCTGCCGACCTGACCCTCTGCGCTGGCATCGTCCCGACGAGATTTTAGGAATCGAGAACCATGGCTCGCTATAACGGACCCTCTTGCAAGCTCTGCCGCCGCGAAGGGCTCAAGCTCTTCCTCAAGGGTGAGCGCTGCTACACGGACAAGTGCTCGTTCGACCGGCGGCCCTATCCGCCCGGCCAGCACGGCCAGCGCCGGATGAAGTTCACCGAGTACGGCATCCGCCTTCGCGAGAAGCAGAAGGTCCGCCGCATCTACGGTGTGCTCGAGCGCCAGTTCCGCACCTACTACGAGTCCGCCAGCCGCGGGAAGGGCGTGACGGGTGAGGCGCTCCTCAGCCTGCTCGAGCGCCGCCTCGACAGCGCCATCTACCGCCTGGGCTTCGCCTGGACGCGCGCCGACGCACGCCAGCTCGTGCGGCACAAGCACGTGAAGGTGAACGGCCGCACGGTCAACATCCCCTCCTTCCTCGTGAAGCCGGGCGACAAGATCGAGCTCCGCGAGAGGAGCAAGCAGAAGGTCCGCGTCCAGTCCGCCCTCGAGGGTGTCGACCGCCGCGGCGTGCCCGAGTGGATCGAGCTCGACAAGGAGAACCTCGCCGGCACGGTGAAGACGATGCCGAACCGCGAGGAGATCACGCTGCCCATCCAGGAGCAGCTGATCGTCGAGTTCTACTCGCGGTAGTCCTCTCCCTCCGTTCGCTCCGCGCCCTTCCTCCCCGCCGCCAAGAGAGCAGACCATGTCCGACAGCACCCAGACTCAGTTCATCGCCCGCAACTGGCGTGACCTCATCAAGCCCCGCAGCGTGCCGGTCGATCAGGAGACCCTGACCGAGCAGTACGGAAAGTTCGTCTGCGAGCCGCTGGAGCGGACTTTCGGCACCACGCTCGGCAACGCGCTCCGCCGGGTGCTCCTGAACTCGCTCCAGGGCGCGGCGATCACGGCCGTGAAGATCGACGGCGCGCTCCACGAGTTCACCTCGGTGCCCGACGTCGTCGAGGACGTCACGGACATCGTGCTGAACCTGAAGGAAGTGGTCATCCGGGCGCACACCCCGAAGACCCACACGGTCCGCATCGAGAAGGAAGGCCCCGCCGTCGTCACGGCGCGGGACATCCAGGTCTCCGATCAGATCGAGATCCTCAACCCCGACCACGTGCTCTGCACGGTGTCCAAGGGCGGCCGCTTCAGCGCGGAGCTCACGATCAACGTCGGCCGCGGCTACGTGCCCGCCGACCGCAACAAGCAGCCCGGCCAGCCGATCGGGACGATCGCCGTCGACGCGCTCTTCTCGCCGATCCGCAAGGTCAACTACACGGTGACCAACGCTCGCGTCGGGCAGATCACCGACTACGACAAGCTCACCCTCGAGGTCTGGACCAACGGGTCGGTTCGCCCGCAGGACGCGGTCGCGTACGCGGCGAAGATCCTGAAGGACCAGCTCACGATCTTCATCAACTTCCAGGAAGAGGACGACGCGCACGTCCGCGACGAGGACGTCGTGGAGGAGCTCAACGAGAACCTCTTCCGCTCGGTCGAGGAGCTCGAGCTCTCCGTCCGTTCGGCGAACTGCCTGCAGAACGCCAGCATCCACATGATTGGCGAGCTGGTGCAGCGCACCGAAGCCGAGATGCTCAAGACGAAGAACTTCGGCCGTAAGTCCCTGAAGGAGATCAAGGAGATCCTCTCGGACATGGGCCTCTCGCTGGGCATGAAGGTCGACAACTGGAACGCGATGCTCGAGCGCTGGAAGGCGCAGCAGGCGGCCGGCTGAAGGGTTTGCGGGCGCGCGGCGGGCCGCGCGTTCTTCTGGCGCGCGGAGGGCCGCGCGACACGTGAGCCGGTGTTCTCACCGGCCTCGAGGAATCTACACCGGGGGGCGACCCTCGGACCTCCGGGAAGAGTTTCATGCGACATCGGAAGGCAGGCCGGAAGTTCGGCCGTAACAGCACGCATCGGCGCGCCATGTTCCGCAACCTCGCGGGCAACCTGGTGCTTCACGAGCGCATCGAGACGACCGAGGCGAAGGCCAAGGAGCTCCGCCGCATCGCAGAGCGCCTGGTCACTCGCGCGGCGCGCCTCAAGGACGACCTCACGGTCGACGTGAGCAAGCTCGGAGACGAGGAGCGCACGCGCGTCCTCGCCCGCCGTGTCCATGCGCAGCGTCAGGTCGCGAGCTTCCTCCCGCGCCGGCTCACCCGGGTGCTGGAGGACGGCTCGTCGGAGGAGGTGGACGTCGTCCACAAGCTCTTCCACGAGATCGCGCCCCGCTACCTCGAGCGCGTCAAGCAGGACAAGGGCGGCGGCTACACGCGGATCGTGAAGATGGTCCCGCGCAAGGGCGACAACGCCCCGATGGCGCTGATCGAGTTCCTCGAGGTCGAGGGCGAGGCGTAGGCCTCACTCTAGAGTAGCGTCGAGGCTGCCCACGCAGCCGCGCCGAGGCCGCTCACGATCGTGAGCACGAGGGCCAACCAGAAGAGCGAGGAGCGCTGTGGGAGGCGCACCTCGCTCTCTGCTTTGGGTTCCGGCTGGGTGCTCGGCCGTGGCACGTTCCCCGCCGCGATCGGCGCGTGCTCGGGCAGCGGTCGGTTCTCCTGCTTGCGCCGCGCCGCCGCCTCGTCCGCCGAGGCCCAGGCGCCCGGTCCGACCGCGTAGCGCGCCCAGCGCGGGCGTGCCGGCGCGGACATCACGACGGGCGACTCCTCGCGAGGCAGGTCGTACGTCACCGGCTGCACCTCCACGAGCGCGCGGGCCTTGGCCTGTGTCTTGTGATGCGCGCGGACGAGATTGCGCAGCTGGCGGCGGGCGGCGGCGATCGACGTGAGCGGCGCGAGCGCCTCGACCACCTCGGCCGCCGTCTGGAAACGATCCTCGGCGCGGTGCGCGAGAAGACGATCGACGACGGCGAGCATCGGCTCGGGCGTGTCGGGCACCGCCTCGCGCAGCATTGTCCGCCGGCCCTCCGAGAGCGCCATCATCGTCGCGAGATCCGTCGGCCCTTGATAGGGCCTCCGCCCTGCCAGGCACTCGTAGAGCACGATGCCGAGCGAGAAGAGGTCGCTCCGGGGATCGGCGACGCGGAGGCCTTCGAGCTGCTCGGGGGCCATGTACCAGATGTTCCCGCGGACGAACTCCGAGCGCGTGACCAGCGAGTCGTTGAGCGCCTTCGAGATGCCGAAGTCCGTGAGCTTCACGTCGCCGTCGACGCTGAGCAGCACGTTCGCCGGGGAGACGTCGCGATGGACCACCGCGCCGGTCGCGCCCGTCCGGGTGTGTGCGTGCTCGAGGCCCTCGGCGATCTCCATCGCGACGAACGCCGCGAGCTCGAGCGGCACGGTGCGAGGCGCGAGCGCCCTGCGCAGCCTCCTGAGATCCATGCCCTCGACGAGCTCGAGCGCGAGGTAGTGACAGCCGTGGTCCTCCCCGAAGTCCACCACCCGCGTCACGCAGCGATGGGAGAGCGCCGCCGCGAGCCTCGCCTCGCGCATGAAGAGGCGCACGAACTCGGCGTCGGTCGAGTAGCCGGGCAGCACGCGCTTTACACAGACCCGCTGCTCGAACCCGCCGGGACCGCGCCGGATCCCCTCGAACGTCTCCGCCATCCCGCCTGCGCCGAGCCGCCGTAAGAGCTCGAACGGCCCGACGCGCTGCGGCGCGCCCTCTCTCTGTTTGCTCATGATCGGCCTCCGAATGACCCATCATCGGCGCGAGTCGGCGAGCGTTGCGCGACGACGCTACAGGATGGGCCAATCAGCCGGGGAGCGTGGAATCGACCAGCGTGCTCTCCGCGTCGGGGAGGGTCGGGGCGTCGAGCGTGCTCTCGAGCGAAGCGTCGGGCTCTCGCTCGCGACGCCGCGCGCCGCCGAAGAGCAGCGCACCGCCGAGCAGCGCGAAGAGGAACGCCGCGACGAGCCCAAAGCGGGTGCGATCCTCCTGACGCGGAT
>JAEZBP010000856.1 GCA_023427125.1 Pseudomonadota bacterium
ACGGGGGCGCGAGCGACGGCGGTGTCGAGGACGCGGGCAGCGACGACGCGGGCTCGAGCGACGCGGGGGCGGAGAGCGACGCGAGCACGGCGCCCGATGCCGCCGCGCTCGGCCCCGAGCCGGGGCCGGGCGACCTCGTGATCGTGGAGATCCAGGGCAACCCGCAGGTCGCGACCGACCTGCAGGGCGAGTACATCGAGCTCTTGAACGTCAGCGGCCGGACGCTCGACCTCGAGGGCTGCCGCCTCAAGCACTGGAACGGCCTCGGACCGATCACCGCGGGCGCCGTCCACCTCATCGACGAGCCGGTCGTCGTCGCCCCGGGCGCGCGGGTGCTGCTCGGGCGGAGCAGCGGCGGCCACTTCGGCGGCGCGACGCTCGGCTACGTCTACGACGGCTTCGTGTTCGGAAACGGCGGCACGGAGACGAACCTGCTCCGGGTGATGGCGCCCGGATGGGACGGCACCGAGCCGCCGAGCGCGTCGTCGATCGTGGATCAGGTGACGGCGCCGGCCGGCACCTTCGACAACGACCTGCGTGGCCGCGCGTGGCAGCTCGATCCCGATCGGCTGCCTGCGCCGAGCGCCGCCGGCAACGACGACGCCGATAACTGGTGCCACGCCGCCGCGACCGACGCGCTCGCCTATCGCGCGAGCAACTGGGGCACTCCGGCCGCCGCCAACCGCTGCGATTGAGTCGGCTGTCGCGCGGGGCACCGCTCCGCTCGGCGTTCCGTGTGCGGGCGGGGATTCCGCGACAGCGCCGCCGGCGGATGCGGATCTGCAACCCGCGCGGCTCGGGTCGTGCGATGGTGCCGGCCCATGGAGCACGTCGAGCCTGCTGTCTTGGAGACGGGTCGGGGGCCGACCGTCGGCGCGCTGCGCCGCTTCACGGGGCGCGCGTGGCTGCGCGCCTTCGGCTGGGAGGCCGTCGGGCCGGTGCCCGACGTGCCCCGCGCGGTCTTCGTCGCCAACCCGCACACGACCAACTGGGACCTCCCCTTCACGATCGCGGTCGCGTGGGCGCTCGGGGTGCGGGTGTCCTGGGCCGGCAAGTCGTCGCTCTTCAAGCCGCCCTTCGGCCCGCTGATGCGGGCCCTCGGCGGGCTGAGCATCGAGCGCTCGCGCAGCGAGGGGCAGGTGCAGAAGATCGCCGACGCGATGCGGCGCGAGCCGGCGGTGTACCTCGTGATCGCGCCGTCGGGGACGCGCGGGGCGCGCGACCACTGGAAGTCGGGCTTCTATCGCATCGCGACCGAGGCGCGCGTGCCGCTCCTGCTCGCCTTCCTCGACTACGGAACGAAGCGCGGCGGTATCGGGCCGGTCCTCTACCCGAGCGGCGACCTGAAGAAGGACATGGACGCGGTGCGCGCCTTCTACAGCGACATCCGCGGCAAGTACCCGGAGAACGAGGGGACGATCCGCCTGCGCGAGGAGGACGAGGACGGCCCTCAGGGATCGAGCCCGGGGTAGCGCCGGAAGATCCCGTCTTCGTTGAAGCCGATCCAGCGCTCCGAGGCCCGGTAGGCGGCGACGCGGGGCCGCGCGAGGACCGCCTCGCGGAGCGCGAGGAGCTTCGGGATCTTCGGCGAGAGGGCCGCGAGCGCGCGCGGGAAGGCGTACTCGAGCCCGTCGATCACGTGGGCCATCGAGAGGTCGACGTAGCTGAAGGAGTCCTGCACGAGGTGGCCTCGCGGGCCGATCGTGCGCTCGAAGTAGCCGAGGAACTTCGGGATCCGCTCGCGGATGAAGTGCTTGGTGCGGCGGGCGGCCTCGGCCTTCTGGTCTTCGTAGTAGAGCGAGACGGCGATCGGGTGGTGGGTGTCGTGCACCTCGCTGACGAGGTCGGCGATGGTGAGCTGGAGCTGGTGCGCGTCGAGGCGCGCGTGCTCGCTCTCCTCGACGAGACCGAGCCAGGGCGCGAGGTAGAGGAGGATGTTCGCGGTCTGCGCGATGGTGCGCTCGCCGTGGACCAAGACCGGCGGCGCGAAAGGAGCGAGCCCGTCGTCGTGGCGCTTCAAGATGCGGACGACCGCGTCCGCTCCCGCCTGGCGGCCCACGTCGACGTAGCTCGCGCCGGCGTCCTCGAGCGCGAGCCGGACGAGCTCGCCGCGACCCGGGATCGACGGCCAGTAGTAGAGCTCGTAGCCGGTGTACATGAGGCTTCAGGGTAGCTCCGACTGGCTGCTGCAGTAGCCGGCGCTTGGCGACCCGGGAGGCCGGGCGACCCCGCCGATCCCGCCGGATCGTAGGGGATGCGCGCCGGCCCCGGGCTTGCTGTCGAGCGCCCCCATGCAGCGAGCCTCGATCTTCGTCGGCCTGATCCTCGCCGCGGCCTCGGCCGGCGGCTGCGCGATGGAGGAGGAGCTCTCCCCCGATGGACAGGACGAGGTGGGGGTCGTCCCGGGCGGCAAGGCGGACGGCAGCGACTTCAGCGCCTGCGAGCTCGGCGCGGTCGTGAGCTGGCTGAACGAGGGCACGAGCGTCGAGGAGGTGATCGCCGCCGGCGTCCACTCGCGCGCGGCCCGCAACATCGTCGCCCACCGCGACGGCGCCGACGCGCTCTTCGGCACCGCGGACGACGATCTCTTCGACGACATCGAGGAGGTCGATGACGTCTACTACGTCGGCCCGGTCGCGATCGAGCAGCTGGTCGCGTTCGTCTCGGCGCGCTGCGCAACCGGCCGCACCGAGGTGATCTTCTCGCCACAGCCCTACGCCACGAGCCACCTCGCGCGGGTCCGCGCGCTGATCGACGGCGCCGATCGCTCGATCGACATCGCGATGTACAGCTTCAGCGACGCCGCGATCGCGAGCGCGCTCGAGCGCGCGGTCGACCGAGGCGTCTCGGTCCGCGTCCTCTACGACGGAGCCACCGCCGATCGGAGCGACCCGGAGGGCACGCAGAGCGCGCGGCTCGAGAGCATGGGCATCGAGGTGCGGTGGGTGAACAAGATCCTCCACCACAAGCTCGCGATCATCGACGGGCCGCGCACCGATCCGGC
This sequence comes from Pseudomonadota bacterium, assembly GCA_023427125.1. Classification (GTDB taxonomy): domain Bacteria; phylum Myxococcota_A; class Polyangia; order Polyangiales; family Sandaracinaceae; genus JAEZBP01. The sequence goes on from JAEZBP010000856.1 coordinate 3,005, forward strand.
CGACGCCGTCCGCACGGTGCTGGTCACCGGGAGCGGCAACTGGTCGAACAGCGCCGGCACGCGCTACGACGAGAACACCTTGATCGTGCACGGCAACGCGGAGCTCTCGCTGCGCTACCAGGCCGAGTTCGAGCACCTCTGGGGCAACAGCCGCGACTTCGTGTGGAACGAGGAGATCGAGCACGTCCCGGCGTTCTCGATCCCGACCGGCGCGCTGGTCGACGATCCGAGCGTCGACGCGCTCTTCACCTCGGCCAACTTCCGCACCTCGTACTCGACGCGCTACGGCGCGACGTTCAGCGTGATCGCGGGCGAGAACGAGATCGCCGATCGCTGGGTCGCGCTGATCCTCGGGGCCGAGCGCTCGATCCGCATCGCGTCGGGCCACCTGCGGAGCCGCCCGATCGCGGAGGCGCTCATCGAGGCCCAGCGGCGCAACCCCGCGCTCGACATCCGCGTCTACCTCGACGGCCAGGAATTCCTCGCCGCCTCGACCCACGCGATCCAGGAGCGCGAGCTCGAGGACTGCCTCGAGGCCGCGGGGACCAGCGTCTCGCGCCGGCAGGCCTGCATGGATCGCGGCTTCCTGTTCAGCTACCAGGTGCACTCGGCGGGCATCGGCGTCCGCTACAAGTTCTACTCCTACCGCTGGCACTACTCGTACGCCGAGCAGATGCACCACAAGTACATGATCGTCGACGATCGGATCGTGGTGACCGGCAGCTACAACCTCTCGGACAACGCCGAGCACGCCACGATGGAGAACGTGCTCGTCTTCGAGGGGGAGACCCACCGCCAGCTGATCGACGGGTTCATCGACAACTTCGACGCGCTCTGGGTCACCGGCGAGGAGGAGGGCCGCTACGCGGCGCTGCTCGAGCGGGTGAACGCGCCCACCGGGGACACGCCGATCGTCTTCGCCTCGATGGCGCTCGGCTGGGAGCAGGTGGACGCGCTCAAGCGCGCGATCCGCGCGGCCTGCCCGGCGGTCGACAGCGCCGAGTACCGCGACCGCCCCGAGGCGCACCGCTACTGCGAGCGCTGAGGGACGGTCCGCGGACTCCTCATCGCGGACTGTGCGCGGCGCCGCGGGGATGGAAGACTCCCGGCCGATGAGCGACGAGCGCGAAGAAGGGCGGCTCGCGATGCGGCCGATCGGCTACATCGAGAGCCCCTTCGTGCGCAAGGTCGAGGCGCCGCGCCAGCCGCGGGTGGCCAGCGCGGTCGAGGGGCGCATCGTGCTCGACCGCGCGCTCGCGCACGCGGTCGAGGATCTCGAGGGCTTCGAGCACGTGTGGGTGCTCGCGTGGATGGATCGGGTGGAGGGCTTTCGCCCGAAGGTCCTGCCGCCTCGCAGCAGCAAGAGGCGCGGGGTGCTCGCCACGCGCTCGCCGCACCGCCCGAACCCGATCGCGCTCTCGGTGATGGAGCTCTTGCGCGTCGAGGGCACCGTGCTCCACGTGCGCGGCATGGATCTGCTCGACGGAACGCCGGTGCTCGACATCAAGCCTTACCTGCCCTGGACCGACGCGATCCCGCGCTCGCGGGTCGGCTGGCTCGAGGAGGAGGGGCGCGCCGTCGAGAGCGAGGGAGAGCGCCCCGCCGATCCGCGCGGCGCGTACGAGGTCGCGATCGGCGAGCGCGCGGCGGCGCAGCTCGCGTGGCTCCTCGAGCGCGGCGTGAGCCTCGAGCCGACCCTGCGCACCGTCCTCGAGGCCAGCCCCTTTCCGCATCCGTATCGGCGCATCTCGAAGGATCGCGATCGGGAAGGTGCCTTCGTGATCGCGCTCTCCGAGTGGCGCGCGGCCTTCCACCTCGACCCGGCCGATCCGCGGCGCGTGCTCGTGACGGAGGTGCGGAGCGGCTATCGCCCCCGCGAGCTCGAGGGTCACCCGCTCCATCGCGCGTTCACCCGGGAG
>JAEZBP010000880.1 GCA_023427125.1 Pseudomonadota bacterium
GGGTGGGCCGCAGCTCCCCGAGCGCGCGGAGGATCGCGGCCGGCGCCGCCGTCACCGGCTCGCCGCGCGCCACCTCTCGCACGCGCTGCTCGGCCGCGCCGAGCGCCGTCACGAGCACACCGACCGCCTCGCTCGACAAGAGGCCGCCCACCGACTCGGCCTCGCGCAGCACGCTCTCCATCTGGTGCGCGAGCTCGACCAGCGGCTCGACTTCGAGCATCGCGGAGAGCCCCTTCAGCGTGTGGAGCGATCGATAGAGCTCGCGCACGGCGCCCGGCCGCACGCCGCCCTCCTCGTGGGCGCGGTCGAGCGTCAAGAGGGCGGCGCGGCAGGTACGAAGGTGCTCCTCCGCCTCGGCGACGAACCCCGTGACGAACTCCGAGAGGTCGAGCTCGTCGCTCACGCGGCCTCCCCGCGCAAGAGCGCCGACGCGTCACGCTGGATGTCCTCCGGCGTGAACGGCTTGGTCATGAACCGCGACGCCCCCGCGCCGAGGGCGCGCTCGCGCGAGCCGGGATCGCCGCGGGTGGTCACCACGAGGACGGGCACCTCCCGGAGCTGGTGCTGGCTCCGAATGAACTCCAGCACCTCGTACCCGCCGATGTCGGGCATGTTCAGATCCAGAACGACCAGCTCGAAGGGAGAGAGGGAGAGCTTCTCGATCGCCTCGAGGCCGCTGACCGCCTGAGTGAACTCGAGCCCCTCCAAGCCACGTAGACAGGCCACGACCATCTCGCGCATGACGCGGCTATCATCGACGACCAGCACTCGCGACACACACACCTCGATCTCGACGATGGGCCCCGAGATGGAGGTAGCCTCGTCGTCGCGAGCACAACGATGGCGACACCACCCCGGTGGTCCACCGGGCCGCGGCGGCTACGGAAGAACCTGGAAGGCGATCGAAGACTCGATGCCCCGCGCGCGAAGGCGAATCTGGATTGCCGATGACAGCCCGCTCGACGCCGATCGGGCGCGACGCGCGCTCGGCCGCGCCTACGACGTCGAGCTCTTCGACGATGGCTCTGGCGTGCTCGAGCGGCTCGCCTCCGGCACCGACATCCCCGATCTGCTCGTGATCGACTGGATGATGCCGGGCGTGAGCGGGCCCGAGGTCTGCCGGTTTCTGCGGGCGAGCGCGCCTCCGCTCTCCACCCTGCCCGTGCTCCTGGTCACGGTGCACCAGCGCACGGCCGAGGTCGTCGAGGGCCTCGAGGCCGGGGCGAACGACTTCGTCTCGAAGCCGTTCGCCGAAGCCGAGCTGCGGGCGCGGGTGGACGCGCTCGTTCGTGTGCAGGTCCTGCGCGAGCAGCTCGAAGAGAGCGAGGCGATGGTGCGGCACCTCCTGGCCAACAGCCCCGACGCGCTCCTCGCCCTCGACGAAAGCGGGACTGTCCTCTTCGCCAACATCGAGGCAGAGCGGCTCTTCGAGCGGAGCGCCGAGTCGCTCCACGGCGAGAAGCTGAGCGAGCTCTTGCCGCCGCTGAGCAGCTGGCGCACCGACGAGAGCGCGCAGGTGTGGCGCGACGTCCAGCTCGACGGTCGCCTCTTCGCCCCGAGCCTGCGACGCGCGAGGCGCGGCCGTGAAGCGCAGTGGATCTTGACGCTGCGCGACGTGACGCTCGAGCGCGAGCGTGAGGCGCGCCGCCTCGACTTCTACTCGATCGTCGCGCACGAGCTGCGCTCGCCGCTCTCCGCCGCGCTGCTCCGGACCGAGCTCATCCTGGGCGCACAGCCCTCGCCCCCGCCGGCGCTCACCGACGCGATCCGCAAGCTGCAGCGGAACCTGGGAAGCCTGGTCGGGACGATCAACGACTTCCTCGACCTCGCGCGGAGCGAGAGCTCGGCGTCGTCACCGCCTCGGCGCGAGCGCGTCCGGATCTCCGAGCTGATCGAGGAGACGGCCGAGGAGTACATGCCGGTGGCGGAGGCCCACCACCTGGAGCTCGCGACGGCGGCGCCCCGCACCGAGCTCGTCGTCCGAGGCGACAAGCGCCGCCTCAAGCAGGTGGTGAGCAACCTCGTGGGCAACGCGCTGAAGTTCACGCCGACCGGAGGCCGAGTGCGGGTCGTGCTCGAGCAGGTCGATGGCAGCGCGTGTGTCAGCGTCCACGACACCGGCCGCGGCATCGCGCCCGACGCGCTGCCGAGGGTCTTCGACCGCTACTCGCGTGCCATCGACGACGAGCATGAAGTGGTCGGATCCGGCCTCGGGCTGATGATCGTGAAGCAGACCGTGGAGGCTCACGGCGGGCGCCTCGGCGTCCGGAGCGAGGAGGGCGAGGGCAGCACGTTCTGGTTCAGCATCCCGCTCGCGCAGGCCGCCTGACGCGCTGGCGCCGAGGGCTCCAATTGTTGACGGCCCCGCCGGGGAGCGTCAGCTTGCCACCGTGCCCCGCACCGCCACATGGGTCGCGCTGGTCGTTCTATGCGCCGCGGTGCCCACGGCGGCGCACGCCGAGGCCGAGCTGACGGAGATCGCCGCGGTGCACGAGGCCTGCGAGAGGGCGCGGGCGAGCAGCGCGAGCCCCCTCTATGTGATGCAGGTCGAGTATCGGCTGGGGCGCTACGACGAGGAGGACGCGCGCCTCTACGTGAACACCCGGCGCAACCTGCGGGCGCTCGAGGGCCACGTCTCGCTCTTGCTCTCGGGCCTCGAGCCGATCGCTTTCGAGGTGCCGGACGGTGAGGTGAGCGCGCTGCGGGGCGCGGCCTCACGCGGCGCGGTGCTGCGGGTCGGCTTCTTCCTCGGGTTCGACGACTCGACGAGACAGCACTGCGTGGTGCGCAGCGCCCACGCGGTCACGATCGTCCGCGCCGATCTCGCGTTCGCCGAGCTCACCGCGGATGGCCGCGCGCTCGCGCGGACGGAGACCGATCGCCTGCGCGCGTGGCTCGACGATCAGGAGGGGCTCGCGGTGCCCGGCGAGGGGCCGCGAGGCGTCGTCGGG
>JAEZBP010001034.1 GCA_023427125.1 Pseudomonadota bacterium
GTCATGGTGGTCGGGCCATCGACCGTGATCATCGGACGGAGCCGGCGGAAGGTCGCGCGGCCGATGCCACGCACGCGGAGGATGTCCTCCACGCGGCGGAACGCGCGGCGCTAGCGCTGCGCGACGATCGCCTGGGCCTTCGAGGGCCCGACGCCCGGCAGCAGCTCGAGCTGCTGTGCCGACGCGGTCTGGATGTTCACGACGCCCTGCGACTCGTCGCCCGAGTCCACCTGCGCCGCCGCGGCGCGCCGCCCGCGCTGCGCCGAGGCATCGGCCGGCGCGAGGCTGACGAGGACCGCGGCCACGCCGAGGGCGGCGAGGATCGCGCGGACGCTGCGGAGGCTGGTGAGGTTCTGGATGCTGTTCATGGCTTCTCTCCTTCGTTCTCTTCGTTTCGGGTTGTTCGCAGCGCCGTCGCTGGGTGCGCAGGAAGAGAGCAGCCGCCGTGCCGGAGATCGGCGCGTGTGATCTCGCGTACTTACGAGACGAAAACGGCGGAGGTGGCGGAATCTCTCCGGCGGCCGCCGGTCCGGTGTCGCGCGCGAGGCCGAGCTTGTGGTGAGGGGGCGTGCATGGCAGGATGCGCGCGCACGTCGGCGGGGGGAGGCGCGCTCGCCCCTCAACTCGCTTGCCTGGACGGAGGATCATGAAGGTCACGCTCTCGACCGAGGCTCTCACGGAGGTCAAGGTCGACCTCTTGGCCCTCGGTGTCCGCGCCGGCGCCCTCGCCTCGGATGCCGGCTTCAAGGCGCTCGACAAGGCCAGCGGCGGCGCGCTCAAAGCGCAGGCCCACCTCGAGGACTTCGAGGGAAAGAGCGGCCAGGTCCTGAAGACCGCGCTCCCCGGCGTCGGCGCCACGCAGGTCCTCGTGCTCGGCCTCGGTGACGGCAAGCGCGCCGCCAGCGACGCGCGGACGCTCGCCGTGAAGGCCGCCCAGATCGGCGCCGCGTACAAGAGCGTGGCCGTCGCGCTCCCCTCGGAAGACGCGGAGTCGATCCGCGCGGCCGCGAGCGGCGCTCACTTCGGCACCTACCGCTTCACGCGCTACCTCACCGGCGACCGTCAGCCCAAGCGCCGCCTCGCGTCCGCGAAGATCCTCGTCGCCCAGAAAGGCGCCGCGCAGAAGAGCGCGCTCTCGGCCGGGGAGATCCTCGGCGAGTGCGTCAACGCCGCGCGCGACCTCGTGAACGCGCCGCCGAACGACCTCTTCCCCGCGGCGCTCGCCGACTTCGCCAAGGCGCAGGCCGCCGAGCACGGCGTCACGTGCAAGGTCTGGGACAAGAAGGGCATCGAGAAGCTCGGGATGCACCTCCTGCTCGCGGTGGCGCGAGGCAGCGGCAAGGAGCCGCGCTTCATCCACATGACGTACAAGCCCGCGGGCAAGGCCAAGGCGAAGGCTGTCTTCGTCGGGAAGGGCCTCACGTTCGACGCGGGCGGCCTCTGCCTCAAGCCTGCGAAGTCCATGATCGACATGAAGTGCGACATGGCGGGGGCCGCGACCACGATCGCGACGGTGATCGCGGCGGCACGCCTGAAGCTCCCGGTCGAGGTGCACGGGGTCATCGGCTCGACGGAGAACATGCTCGGCGACGACGCCTACCGTCCCGGCGACGTGTTCCCCTCGCTCGACGGCAAGACGGTCGAGATCATCAACACCGACGCCGAAGGCCGGCTCGTGCTGGCCGACGCGCTCGCCTATGCGCGCGAGCTCGGCGGGGACGTCCTGATCGATCACGCCACCCTGACCGGAGCCTGCATGGTCGCGCTCGGGCCGTGGACCGCGGGGCTCTTCACCGCGGCGGACGAGCTCGCGGCGGACTACGCGACGGCGGCCGAGGCGGAGGGCGAGTCCTTCTGGCGGATGCCGCTGAACGAGGATCTCCGCGAGGGCCTCCGCAGCGACGTCGCAGATCTGAAGCACACCGGCGACGCCTACGGCGGATCGATCAGCGCGGCGCTCTTCCTGCGCGAGTTCGTCGGGGACTCGCGCTGGATGCACCTCGACATCGCGGGCCCGGCGTTCCAAGAGCGCCCGCACGGCATCCAGCCCAAGGGCGGGAGCGGGTTCGGCGTGCTGACGGCGATCCGCTACCTCGAGTCGCTCGGGGGCTGATCCATGCGCGGGTGGCGCGCAGCCCTCTTCCTGAGCGCCACCGTCCTCCTCATCGCCGGCCCCCCGGCCCACGCGCACCTCGGCCACGTGATCGCGCGGGCCGAGCGCTACATCAAGCTCGACGTGTCGGGGCACGCGGCGCGCCTCGTCGTGTCGCTGAGCCTGGGCGAGCGCGAAGGCGCGCGGGTGCTCGCCGCCGCCGACACCGACGCGAGCGGAGACGTGAGCGAGGCCGAGCGAGACGCCTACCTGTCGCAGTGGGGAGAGGGCCTGCGCACCGAGCTGCCGGTCCACGTCGACGGCGTGCCGCTCACGCTCACGTGGGCGGAGCCGTACATGGAGCCGATCGGCCCGGTCCGCCCGGTCGCGGTGGGCGTCGAGCTCATCGCGCGCTTCGAGCTCGCGGGCGGTCGCCAGACGATCCGCATCGAGGATCGCGTCCCGCGCCGTGAGATCTACGACCGCACCGACGTGGTCTTCCGCGCCCGCGACGAGGCCACCCTGATCGCGAGCGGCGCCGCTGATACGCCCGCCGAGCCGACGGCCGAGCTCGCCTACGCGCCCGATGTGCCCGCCCCGACCCTGACGGCGGTGGTGGAGACGCCTGCGCGCGCGCCGCGCGTGCCCTGGACCGTGATCGCGATCGCGGCTGGCCTCGCCCTCGCCGCTCTCGTCGTGGCGCTGGCGCTGCGAGCCCGCAAGCGACAGGCACGTTAAACGAGCGAGCCCCAGCTCACGCCGGGGCTCACTCGGAAGGGAGCGCGCGCTTCAGAGGCTGAACGGGTAGTTCACGCTGAAGCTGCTCTGCTGGAACGGAGGCACCCGCGCGCGCCGGACCGCGGCCGCGATGCAGCTCTTCACCGGACCCGGGAGGGCGCTGTTCACCTCAGCGCCCGTCGCGCGGCCGCTGCTCCCCGCGAAGCTCACACGCACCGTCGCGTTGCCATGCGCGCCATTGCCGCACGCCCGCACTGCGCCCTGCACTCCACCCATCGCGCTCATGATGTCCGAGCGGCTCGGGGTC
>JAEZBP010001054.1 GCA_023427125.1 Pseudomonadota bacterium
GGCCAGGTGCGCGCGTGCGTGAGCGGGATCGCTTCCTCGACGCGGTAGGCCGCCACCTCGGCGCCATCGATCGCGGCCGCGCGCGCCCACGGCTCGAGCGCCTCGTCCCGCGAGGTCCAGATCGAGATCGACGCGAGCGGAGCACGGGCGAGCGGGACCATCGAGAGGCGCGGCGGCGCCGAGGCGGTGACCGCCAGCTTGAGCCCGAGCGGATCGCGCGCGAGCAAGCCGGGGACGAGGGCGCTCGCGCGCCGCGCGAACGCGGCGTGGTCGGTCGGGCGACGAGCGCGGAGGAGGATGTGGATCTTCGGCATGGGGTCGCGACGACCACCGCGCTCGATCAGCGCTTGGTGCGCGCGGCGATGCGGCCCTCGGCGGCCTTCCAACCCGCGTCGAGCGGCTCGCCCGGCGCGTCGACGTCGATGAGGACCGGCGCGTGATCGGAGGGGGTCGGCTTGCCCTTGCGCGCCTCGCGATCGATCTCCGCCCACACGACGCGCTCGGCCAGCGGGCGGGTCGCCATCAGGAGATCGATCCGCATGCCGATGTTCTTGTGGAAGTTGCCGGCGCGATAGTCCCACCAGGAGTAGCGCTGCGGCTCGGGGTGGTGCTCGCGGTAGGTGTCGACGAGCCCCCACGCGGCGATTCGTGCGAAGGCCTCGCGCTCGGGCGGCGAGACGTGCGTGCCGCCGTGGCAGGCCGCCGGATCCCACACGTCCTCGTCGGCCGGCGCGATGTTGAAGTCGCCGCCGAGGACGAGCGGCTCGCTCGGATCGCAGCGCTCGGCGAGCCAGCGCGAGAGCCGATCGAGCCACGCGAGCTTCGCGCGATAGAACGGAGAGTCCACGGTGCGCCCGTTGGGCACGTAGAGGCTCGCCACCCGCACACCGCCGCAGGTCGCCGCGATCATCCGAGCCTCCGAGAGCGGCTCGCCGTCACCGGCGTCCCCGGGCGCCGGCGCGCCCATCGGATCGCCGAAGTTGGTGACGACGTCGGCGATGCCGACCTTGCTCGCGATCGCCACGCCGTTCCAGCGACCCTCGCCGTGGTGCGCGAGCTGATAGCCGAGCTGCGTGAACGCGAGCGAGGGCACGTCCGCGTCGGCGAGCTTGGTCTCCTGCATCAGGAGCACGTCGGGCTTGGCGCGCTCGAGCCACTGCTCCACCCTCACGAGCCGAGCGTTGAGCGAGTTGACGTTCCACGTGGCGATGCGCATCCGAGGCTCCGATCAGGGGCGAGGCGGGCAGAGGTCCCGTGGTCTGTCCGATTCCGTCGGGCCGCGCCAATGGCTGAGCTGCTCGATCGCGCTCGCCAGCGCGGCGGCCGAGGACCCGCGCGCCACGACCGGCCCCGGCGAGAGGAACGCGTGCGCGTGCTCCGGCATCCACGGCTCGCCGGCGGCCCGCCGCCTCCGGCCCTCGCGCTCGGCGGCCGCGGCGTCGAGCACGAGCCAGCGGAGCACCCACTGCCCCCCTTCGAGGCGGATGACGCCCTCCGGAGACTGGGTCGCGATCGTGAACGGGAGGCAGCGCTCGGCGTGACCGCTGCGCAGCATCCGCACCACGTCGTCGCGGCTCGTCGACGCCATCGGCGCCGGAGGCGGCGCCGCCTGCCTGCTGGGCTCCGCTCGCGGCGCCTGCGCGCTGGCGTCACAGGCGAAGAAGGCGAGGCATCCGACGAGCATCCGAACGCGCATCCGCGGAGGATAGCGCACTCGACCGCCCGCTCTCTCAGTCTCTCAAATCAGGATCGTCGGGCAGCCGAGCACGATCTCGACGGTGGCCGCGTCCATGAGCAGCCGATCGCAGATCGGGCCTTGGATCTCGATGGACTCGTGCGAGTCCGAGGTGAACCCCCACGAGTCCGTGGAGGGATCGTCGGAGCGCCCGAGCACCCTGCGCGGCTCCCCGTCGAACGTGACGCCGACGTTCACGAGCGCCGGATCGAACGAGCTCGGGTCGCTGCCGCGCGGGAGACGGAACACGCAGCTCTCGAGGAAGCGGCTGGCGATGTCGGCGAGCGCCGCCTCGAAGTCCGCGCGGAAGCCCGCGCCCGCCGCGTTGTAGTGGCAGCAGTTCGCCGTGCCCTGGCACTGGTCCGCGCAGCTCCCCAAGAACCCGCACAGCGGGTTCGGATCCGCCTCGCAGGTGAGCGGCGACGGGCAGTCCGCGTCGCCCCGGCACGAGCACTCGCCCGGGACCGGGATGCCGGGGAACATGCTGTCGTCGATGAGCTTGACGCAGCTCCCCGACGGACAGTCGCTGTTGGTCAGGCACGAGCGGTTGCGGCACTCCGGGATGCAGTCGGGGGTGCGAGGGGTGCCGCCGTTGTAAGCCATCGTCGAGAGGTCGTTGTTGCTCTCGTCGAGGCCGACCGCGTACGTGAGATAGCCGTGCGTCCGGCGCTCCGTCTCGACCTGCGCGAGGAAGGCGGTGCGCTCGGAGTCCATGCAGTTGTTGCCGCCGTCGGTGACCACGATGATGCCGCGCTGGCCGGGGCCGCTGAGCGTGTCGAGGTAGCGGTAGCCCTGGCGCGCCGCCTCGTAGACCGGGGTCGTGCCGCCGGACGGCGACGCGCTCGCGAGCGCGCTCGTGATCTGAGAGCGCGTCGTCGACAGCGGGCCGATCGGCACGTTCGGGCTCCCGCCCGGCAGCTCGACGGTGCAGCTGTCGCTGCCGCTCGAGGCGTAGGGGAAGAGCTGGAGGCCGAGGCTCAGCTCGTCCGACACCGATCCGAGGACCGCGTTGATCGCGCTGACCGACATGTCCCAGCGAGTGGGCGTCGAGTCGTTGTTCATGCTCCCGGATCGATCGAACATCAGCAGCAGGCTGCCAGGCACGCGCTCGGTCGGGATCGCCGAGGCGCCGCAGCCGCGCACGGGATCGAAGGGATCGATCACCTGCGCGTCCACGCGCGTCATCGGCGTCGCGTCCATGGTCGCGGTGTGGCCGCCGTCCGACGTCGACATGGATCCGTCGGTGCGGCCGGAAGGTCGGGCGCCGCCGGCGTCGCAGCCAGCGGCCGCGAGAATGAGAAGCGCGGTGGACGAGATAAAGCAGGCGCGCATGGGTCTCCTCGGCGTTCCAAACGAAAAGCGAGCCCCGTCGGCCCGACAGCTCCGATCATCGTGAAGAACCCGGCGCGGTTCAAGGGCGGGCGGGCTCCTCGCGCGACGGATGTCGCACGAGCCCCCGTAGTAACGCGGACGACGGGAATTCCCCGCTCCGCAGGCGCGTCGTTCTCCGGCACAACCCACCTGCCGAGGATGGTGTCCACCGAAGATCCGCTCGCACGAGGCCGCGTGCTCATCGTCGATGACGACGCGGCGCTCTTGGATCTCCTCGCCCATGCGCTGACCGGCCACGGCTTCGAGGTGCGCGTCGCGACCACCGCCGAGCACGCGGTGGTCCTCGTGCACGAGCTCGATCCGCACGTCGCGGTGCTCGACCTCCACCTCGGAGTGACGGGAATGGACGGTCATGCGCTGGGCGTCCGGCTCCTCGCCGAGAGCACGCGGCGCCTGCAGCTCATCGTGTTGACCGGCGACGATCGATTCGGGCCACACGCCCGCACCGAGTCGCTGGGCTTCGCCGCCCACCTGGTCAAGCCCGTGCAGCTGCGGGACCTCGCGCGCCTGCTCGAGATCCTGGTCCCCTGGGCGCGGGACTAACCCGGAGCCAGTCGATTCGTCGCGCTTCGCCTCCGGCGGCCGAGCGCGAGCGCCGAGGCGAGGAGGAGCGCGAAGCCGGCGAGCGGGGAGGACGCGCCGGGGGCCGCGGCGCAGTCGCCGCTGAGCATCCCGCTCGGCCGGTCGGTCGGGTCGGTGGGGTCCGTAGGGTCCGTGGGATCGACAGGATCGATCGGCTCGGCCGGCTCCACCGGCTCGACCGGGGCCTCGGGGACCACGCAGCGGGCGAGGCCGCCCTCCTCGCTGCAGACCTCGCCGCCGGTGCACTCGGTCACCGTCGCCCGGCCGCCGCTGCAGACCTCGAGGAACTGCGCGTCCACGCAGCGCGAGCTCGCCTCGCCCTCCGGGCAGACCACGCAGCGCACGCCCAGGCCGTCGTCCGCGCACTGGCCGCCCTCGTCGGAGCAGTCGACCGTGCCGGTGATCGCGCCGTCGTCGCAGCTCACGAGCATGGTGTCGTTCGCGCAGCGATCCTCGGTGCCGGTGGGCTCGCAGAGCTCCGAGACGCAGCGCGCGCCGAGCTCATCGTCGACGCACGCCGCGCCCTCCGCCTCGCAGTCGACGCTCGCCGCGATGCCGCCGTCGTCGCAGGTGATGAGCGTGCCGTCGGGCAGACACGCGGTGTGCATGCCGCGCGGCTCGCAGAAGACCGAGACGCAGCGCGCGCCGAGCTCGTCCGAGACGCAGGTCGCGCCGAACGCCGAGCACCGGCCGCTGCTCGGGACCGCGCCGTCCTGGCAGGTGATGAGCGTGTCGCCGTCCGGCAGGCACGCCTGGGTGCGGCCGCGGTCGGGGCAGAACACCGAAGCGCAGCGGGCGCCGAGCGCGTCGTCGACGCAGCGCGCACCGAACGTGGAGCAGCGCCCGGTGCCGACGAAGCCGCCGTCACGGCAGGTGACGAGCGTGTCGCCGTCGGGCAGGCAGGCCGTGTCGTCACCGCGCGCCGAGCAGAAGACGCTGACGCAGCGGACCCCGAGCGCGTCGTCGACGCAGCGCGCGCCGAACGCCGCGCAGTCGCCCACGCCGCAGTCGGCCCCGCGGATCTGGCTGTCGCTCACGCACGCCGCCTCGCAGCGCGACACGTTCCAGAAGTCGGCGCCCAGCTCGTGGAAGATGTTCTGCGTGTGATCGCGATAGCGCCCATAGCGCGAGGGGAAGCACGAGTAGCTCGGGGCGCAGCCGTTGTAGTAGTGGGTGACGGTGCGGATCCACGCGTCCCAACGGCCGTTGCCGATGCGCACGCCGTTCATCCACGCGATGGCCTGCGCGCGGTTGTCGACGCCGGCGATGTACGCGGAGCGGACCACCATCGAGGTCGTGAAATCGATGGCGGCCTCCACGTTGCCCGCGATCGAGAGGACCCGCGCTCCGTCGCGCGCGATCGTCTGCTCGTAGGTGCCGGCGTCTAACTGGAACATCCCGAGCCCGCCCTGGCGCAGCGAGCAGGGCCCGTCGCCGGCGCCCGCCACCACCGGGCCGCCGCCGCAGTCGGCCGAGGCGGGGCCGCGGCACGCCCAGGTGAGCTCGGAGTGGCAGTGCGCCATCGTCGTCTCGGCGTCGGCGATCCCGGCGAGGAGCCAGCCC
>JAEZBP010001112.1 GCA_023427125.1 Pseudomonadota bacterium
GCGCTCGCCAGCCCGCTCAGCGCGAGCGCGATGAAGCGGCTGCGCCGCGAGAGGATCGCCCGCCGGTCCTCGTCGCGATCGTCGTCGTTCCCCGTGGCCATCGCCCTCGAGCGTAGCCGATCCCCAACGCGGGGTGCTACGGTTGGCCGCGAATACGCGGTGGAGGAGCCCGATGAGCAACACGATCCTCGGTCCGTTCGACGAGCGCTTCGAGCTTCAAAGGGCCATCGACGGCGCGGTGGGCGTCGATCACCTCTACTTCCACGATCCAACCCTGCTCGCCGCGTACCTCCGGCGCTTCCTCCACAGCTCCGGCAGCCGTGACGCGCTCCGGCGCGCCCTCATGGACGACCCCGCCGCCATGGGCCGCGCCCTCTCCGACGAGGAGCTCTGCGAGCTCGTGGCGATGCGCCTGTCGATGGGCGTGCTGCGCCTCGTCGTGTCCGGCGGCAACACGATCCAGACGCGCCACGTCGCGACCGCCCCGAGCGGCGCGAAGGCCGAGCAGCGCGAGGAGGAGCCGCCGCCCGAGCAGGAGGTGAAGCTCCGCGACTGGAAGCTCGAGTGCAAGCACCACTCCCAGAGCAAGCGGCCGGTCTTCGAGCGCTTCACGTCGATCCAGGTCGTGCCGGACATGGGCCAGACCAAGGACACCGTGAAGGTGCACTGGCGCGACGACCACCTCGGCAGCATGCCGCCGGCCCTGACGGTGCGGACGCCGGGGCGCCCCGAGGCGGAGGCCCAGAAGGCGGGCGCCAACGGCCCCTACTCCCTCTACGGCTACGACGTCGAGTACCTCGGCGACATCGACAACAAGCTCTTTCCGTTGCCGTCGTTCTGGCAGGCCCTCAACGAGAAGACCACCTACACGTTCGCGCCCGGGCCGCAGTCGATCAACGTCGAGGTCTTCAACCCGCGCAAGTGGGCGCTCGAGATCAAGTTTCCCGCCCTCGAGAGCTTCAAGGGCGGGTACAAGTACTCCAGCGCGAGCCACGCGATCGATCCGAGCAAGCTCTCGATGACCAAGAAGAAGGTCGTCAAGGAGACCTACGAGATCAACGAGGCCGGGTGGAAGCCGTCGAGCAAGCGCGTCGAGGGGGTCGAGAGCAAGTCGACGACGACGACCAGCGACGGCGCGAGCAGCACCTCCGAAGAGTCCGAGGCCTCGAGCAAGCTCGTCGACGCGATCGTCCTCAAGCGTGACGGAGGGGCCCTCTCGATCGACGCCGTCAAGATCGCCAGCTCGATCCTGAAGTTCATCAAGGACGGGCTGGACATCATCAAGCTGATCAAGAGCTACGCGCCGCAGGTCGGCTGGTACGTCGACCTCGACGTCCAGGTCATGCAGGGCGGCCTCGCGGCGGAGTGGTACTGGAAAGAGTGGGAGGACCACACCGTCTTCCGCTACATCGACGTCAAGGCGTCGCTCGAGGTGTTCTCGGTCACCTTCGAGATCGGCGTCGGCGTGAGCGCCTTCTCGTTCAAGCTGCAGGTCTTCGGTCAGATCTCGGGCGGCGTCGGCGTGGAGGTCAGCGGCACCCGCTGGAAGCCGGAGGGGATGCCCGGCGTCAACCTCGGCCCGGTGAAGGGTCGGATCGCCGGGGCGATCGGCGCGCGGGCCGAGGCCGGCTACTTCTTCAAGTTCGACGCGAAGATGGAGACCGCCCTCGAGGTCGATCTGGTCCTCGGCATCAACCAGCCGAGCCGCGCGGTCAGCCTCGACGGCGGCCTGGTCTGGACCGGCATCCAGTGCGAGGCGACCGGCTCGGTCGGCGCGATGGGGATCGGGGGGACGAAGAAGTGGAAGGGCGAGCTCGTCGGCAGGAGCGAGCGCCTGCGCTTCGAGTGGCCCAAGCCGGTGGAGTTCAAGCCGCCCTACATGAGCCGCGACGCGATCTCCGCCGAGCTCCAGAAGGTGCTGACGAAGGGCTGGGACGTGCGGGTCTTCACGCCCTCGGGGAGCATGTTCACGGCGGACGAGCGGTGGAGCGTGCAGCGCGTCGCCGACACGATCGCCGAGCGCGTCGAGCGCCACCGCGCCTTCCACCGCACGCCCGACATGGTCGAGGCGCTCGGCGTCGCGGTCCGCCAGGATCTCGACGTGCTCGGCGCGCGCACCGGCCGCGACTACATCGAGTCCGATCGCTTCCTCCAGTACGTGAGCGCGAGCTGCGACGGCAAGAGCCTCGTCTCGCACCTCAACGACGGGGCGAGCCCCCTCCGCAAGCTGACCGGCGGGTGATCACGTGAGCGAGACGACCCATCCCATCCATCACCTCGAGTGCAAGATCGAGCGCTGCGCGCTGCGCGTCCGCCTCAACGACGTGCCGGTCGTCGAGCTCCTGGCGACGACGCAGCCCGAGTGGTTCGCGCCGCCGATCAACCTCTACCTGATCGGCGAAGAGAACATGCTCGAGCTCGAGGTGGCCCCGCTCCCGCGCGACGAGGGATCCCCCGGGGACTTCGCGGATGTCTCGGTCGAGGGCGCGGTCCGCGTGTACGCCAAGGGCTCTGCGGTCGCGCCGGGAGAGGGCCCCGTCGTGCTCGAGCTCGCGGTGATGGCGGAGCTCCAGGCGCGCATCGAGGAGGCGAAGGAGCGGGAGGAGGAGCTCGAGGTCCCGCAGGCGTTCGTCTTCGTCTTCGACAGCGCGGGCCCGAGCTTCGATGCGGAGCTCACCGACACCGAGCCCTACGACGACGAGGGCGCGCTGCGCGACTACGCCATCCAGCTGCGCGACGCGATGCGCGCCGCCGACGTGGCGGGCATGACCGCCGAGATGGAGCCGAAGGTGCAGGCCTACGCGCTCGCGTACGACATGCCCGCGGACGATATTCGGCAGAGCCTCGCCGACGTCCTCTCGGGGGAGTACCTGCCGCTCGGCTTCGAGACGGCGTTCGAGCGCGACGAGGTCGAGCTCGCGCCGGTCGCCGGCGGGCGACTCTGGGAGCTGCGGCGCCCCGGCGGCCTCCCGCTGGTGCAGACGCCGCCCGACGCCGACGGCAACACGATGCAGATCCCGATCGTCGTCGCCCCCCGCGACGGCGCGCTGCGCGTCGTTCGCTGAGGCTGGCGCTCACGGCTCGGCGCGGCGCTCGGTCGGTTCGAGCTCGGCGAGCCCCTCGCGGATCGAGCGCACCAGCTCGCTCCGCGCCGCGCGGGCCGCGACCTTGATCGCGTTGCCGATCGCGCGCTCGGTGCTGCGCCCGTGCGCCTTGATGCAGACGTGGTCGAAGCCGAGGAGCGGCGCGCCGCCGTACTGCTGCCAGTCGGTCGCCTTGCGCAGCTTCTTCACCGCCGGCGCGAGGAGCGCGAGGCCGGCCTTGTAGCGCACGCTCGAGTCGCCCGCGTAGCGCCCGAGGCGCATGACGGTGTCGGCGACGCCCTCCAGCATCTTCAGGACGATGTTGCCCGTGAAGCCCGCGGTGACGACGACGTCGGCGGTGCCCTTCGGGATGTCCATCCCCTCGATGTTGCCGATGAACTCGATGCACCCGAGCTCCTTCAGGCGCGCGTGAGCCTCGACGACGGCCGGCGTGCCCTTGGTCGGCTCCGCGCCGATCGAGAGGAGCGCGACGCGCGGCCGCGGGTGGCGCGAGATCCGCGCGGCGTAGGCCGAGCCCATGACCGCGAACGCGACGAGATCGTCGGCGCTCGGGTCGAGCGTGAGCCCGGCGTCGAGGATGAGGCTGAAGGGATCGTCCTTCTCGCCGCGCCGCCGCTCGGTCGGGTAGACGGCGCCGAGCGCGGCGCGGGCGACGCCGGGGAGCCGCGTGAAGGTGCGCGCGCAGGCGAGCGTCACCGCGCCGGTGTTCCCCGCGCTGACGAGCACGTCGGCCTCGCCGGCCTGCACGATCTGCGCGGCGCGCAGGATCGACGCGTCCGGGAGCTCGTCGAGCGCGGCCCGCGGCTTGGCGTCCTGCGGCACGAAGCGCGCGGCGTGGGCGATGCGGATCTTCGCTCGGTCGTGCTCGTGCACCGTCAAGAGCCGCCGCAGCACGGCCTCGTCGCCGACCAGCACCAGCTCGGGCGCGCCCGGCGTGAGGCTCACCTTCGCGGCGCCCTCCACGCTGACCTTCGGGCCGAGGTCCGAGCCCATCGCATCGATCGCGATCGTGACCATCGACCGGGAGCGTAGCGAAGGAGGCGCCGCTACAGGAAGCGAGCGGCGATCCAGTCGAAGATCAGCGCGCCCGCGACCGCCTGCGGGACCAGCCCGATGGCCGAGCCGATGACGTAGTCGCGCAGCCGCACCGAGCTCATCGCGCAGCCGTAGTTGAGCCACGACGCGAGGAAGAAGAGCGCCCGCAGGATCGCGATGGTGGTGATCGGGTGCGACTCGAGCCGCGCGAGCACCTTGCGCATCCAGGGCCGCTTCACGTCGCCGAGTGGCTGGCCGCCGACCGCGCGCACCAAGACGAAGCTCACGCTCGCCGCGCCCACGGCGCCGAGGTAGCCGACGAGCATCCCGAGCGCCTGGCCGTACGCGACCGACGCCGCGCCGACGAACGCGAGGCCGGGCAGGCTCACGAGCACCCCGAGCGCGAAGGCCACGAAGTACACGAGGATCCCCCAGATGCCCCAGGACTCGGTGAACGCGCGGATCGCCTCGACGTCGATCTTCTCGGTCAGCCCGGTCGCGTGGACGGTGACGAGCGACGCCACGAAGAACACGCCGAGGCCCACCAGGCGGATGCGCTGCGAGCGACGCTTCGCGAGGGCGACCTCGTCGATCACCGTCTCGTGCACGATCTCGGGCGCGTCGTTCATCGCGGGCGGAGGAGGATAGGCAGAGCCCGGCGCGCCGGCGAGGTCGTCACGCGGCGCCGAGCTTCCCGCGCACGTCCATGAGCGCGAAGCCGAGGAGGTTCGTCCCGCGCCAGCTCCGTGGATCGAGGGCCTTCGGGTTCTCCTTCCCCAGGCCGATCCCCCAGATCGTGTCGAGGGGGCTCGCCTCGACGAGGATCGTCTCGCCGGTGCCGAGGAGGAACGCGCGGAGCTTCCGGTGCTGGGTGAACTTCGCGACGTTTCCGTCCACCACGATGCCCACGCAGGCCTGCTGCCAGCGCGCCGCCTCGAAGCCCCGCACCTTGCGGCCGAGGCCCTTCGCCTCTCTCGGATCGTCGCTCGCGAGGATCTTCGCCTCGATCTCGCGGTCCCCGAAGAGCCGGGCTTTGCCGGCCATCATGTAGTGCTCCGCGGTCGCGTAGCGCTTGCCGTCCACCTCGAACGACGAGGGGTGCCACTGGCTCAGGCAGCTCGCGTCGACCTCGCCGAGGTGCTGGCCCTTGGCGCCCCAGAAGAACAGGTACTCGAAGACCTCTCCGGCCGCCGCGCGTCGCTCGAGCTCTCGTCGATCCATGACCCGGGCAACGATGCGGGCGACACCGGAGCGCGTAAAGGCGAATTCGAGCGCAAGAACCGGAGTGCCTCGGGAGGGCCCGCATCGCTAGATTGCGGGTGCGAAGGGAAGGAACGAGCAATGAACGCCACCGCCGAGAGCACACGGCTCGAGACCGAGCGCGATCCCCGCTGGGCCGCCGTGGTCGCGCGCGATCCCGAGGCCGCCTTCTTCTACTCGGTCGAGACGACCGGGGTGTATTGCCGTCCGTCCTGCGGCGCGCGGCGCGCCCACCCCGAGAACGTGCGCTTCCACCTCAGCGCGAGCGACGCCGAGCGGGCGGGCTTCCGGCCGTGCAAGCGATGCCGGCCGGGGCAGCCCTCGCCGGCCGAGGAGCACGCGGCCAAGGTCGCCGAGGCGTGCCGGCGGATCGAGGCGTCGGGCGAGGCGCCGGCGCTCGAGGCGCTCGCCGCGTCGGTCGGCCTCAGCGCGTTCCACTTCCACCGGGTCTTCAAGGCCGTCACCGGACTCACGCCGAGGCAGTACGCGAAGGCGCAGCGGGCAGCCCGGGTGCGCGAGGAGCTCGCGCGCGGCGGCTCGGTGACCGAGGCGATCTACGAGGCCGGCTATGGCTCGAGCGGCCACTTCTATCGCGAGTCGAGCGAGGTGCTCGGGATGAGCGCGTCGTCGTATCGCCGCGGCGGCGCGAGCGCGCAGATCCGCTTCGCGGTCGGCGAGTGCTCGCTCGGATCCATCCTGGTGGCCCAGAGCGATCGCGGCGTCTGCGCGATCCTGCTCGGCGACGACCCCGACGCGCTCGCGCGCGATCTCCAGGATCGCTTCTCGAGCGCCACGCTGATCGGCGGCGATCGCGACTTCGAAGCGCTGATCGCAAAGGTCGTGGGTCTCGTCGAGGCGCCGCAGCTCGGCCTGGACCTGCCGCTCGACGTGCGCGGCACGGTGTTCCAGGAGCGCGTGTGGCGGGCGCTGCGCGAGGTCCCGGCGGGATCGACCGTGACCTACGCGGAGCTCGCCGCGCGCATCGGTGCGCCGAGCGCGGCACGCGCCGTGGGCCAGGCCGTCGGCGCGAACCCGCTCGCCGTCGCGATCCCGTGTCACCGCGTGGTGCGGAGCGACGGCGCGATCTCCGGCTATCGCTGGGGCGTCGAGCGCAAGCGCGCGCTGCTCGAGCGCGAGAGAAGCAAATAGGCGGCGGGATCGCTCCCGCCGCCTACTCACGAACGATCGCAGATCAGCTCAGCGAGGAGCCCAGTGGCCCGGCACGAAGACCCACTCGCCGCCGCTGTTCTGCCACTGGGCTTGCACCCAGACGTGGCTGGCGCGCGGGCGCTCCCAGTGGCCGTCCACCCAGACGTACTGCTGGCCGTTCCACTGCCAGTAGCCCTCGACCCACACGGCGTTGGCCCAGGTGGCGCGGGGGCGCACCACGCGGCGCGGCGGGGGCGGCGCCTGGCGCACCACGACACGAGGCGCGCGGACCTCCACGCGCGGCGGCTGCACCACCACGGG
>JAEZBP010001113.1 GCA_023427125.1 Pseudomonadota bacterium
CGCTCGAGGGGCGCCTCCGCGCGAGCCGCGTGGCGAGGCGGGCGGGCTGCCCGTCGTGCGAGGGCGAGATCCGCGATCTCCGGGTGGAGCGCTATGCTCCGCCCTCCTGTTCGATCTGACTCGAGGAGACACTGGTATGGCCGTCACCGTTCGCATCCCTACCCCGCTCCGCACGCTCACCGGCGGGAACGACGAGGTCAGCGCGCAGGGCACCACCGTGCGCGCGGTGATCGACGATCTCGAGAAGAGCTACCCCGGCATCAAGGATCGCGTCTGCGACGAGAAGGGCGTGCGCCGCTTCGTGAACATCTACGCGAACGACGAGGACATCCGCTTCCTCGAGAACCTCGACACCGAGCTCAAGGACGGGGACTCGATGCAGATCGTCCCGGCCATCGCCGGCGGCTGATCATGACGCTCCGGGACGACGCGCGACGCCGCCACGCGCGGCAGCTCTTGCTCGCCGAGGTCGGCGAGCGCGGGCAGGCTCGGCTCTCGGGCCACGAGGTCGGCCTCCGCGGTGATCCGCGGGCGACCGAGGTCGCGGCGCTCTACCTGTCGCGCGCGGGCGTCGCGGTCCGCGAGGACGCGGCGAGCGTGCTCGAGCTGGCCGATCCGGACGCCGTGAGTCGGCTCGCCGGGAGAGACGAGCTGCGCGAGGCGGCGGCGTTCGTCGCGGGCGCGTTCGCGGCGGTCGAGGAGATCAAGCGCGCGCTCGAGGTCGGCACGGCCGGCCAGCTCCCGGCCGTCCTCTTCCCGGGCCCGGAGCGACCGTGAGGCACCGCCGGATCGAGTCGATCGTCGACGCGGTCGGCAACACGCCGATGGTCCGGCTGCGCACGATCGAGCGCGAGTGCCCCGGCGTCGAGCTCTACCTGAAGCTCGAGTACGCGAACCCCGGCGGCTCGGTGAAGGACCGCCCTGCCCTCCGGATGATGCTCGACGCGATCGCCGACGGGCGGCTCACGAAGGACAAGATCCTGATCGACGCGACCAGCGGGAACACCGGCGTGGCCTACTCGCTGTTCGGTGCCGCGCTCGGGTACCGGGTGGCGCTGGTCATGCCCTCGAACGTCTCGCGCGCTCGCAAGAACATCACCGACGCCTACGGCACCGAGCTCATCGCCTCCGATCCGATGGAGGGCACCGACGGCGCGATCCGGAAGGTGCGCGAGCTCGTGGCGAGCGACCCCGATCGCTACTTCTACCCCGACCAGTACAGCAACCCCTCGAACCCGCGCGCCCACTACCTCGGCACCGGCCGCGAGATCGTCGAGGCGGTCGGCGATCGGCTCAAGGCGTTCGTCACCGGGCTCGGCACGAGCGGGACGATGATGGGCACCACGCGGCGGCTCAAGGAGCACGACGCAAGCATCCTCTGCGTCGCGGTCGAGCCCGCCGAGGCGCTCCACGGGCTCGAGGGGCTCAAGCACATGCCGAGCTCGCTCATCCCTGCGATCTACGACTCGGCCTTGCCCGACGAGATCCTCTCGGTCGGCACCGAGGAGGGCTGGGACATGGCCGAGCGCGTCGCGCGCGACGAGGGCCTCCACATCGGTCACTCGAGCGGCGCGAACGTGTACGGCGCGCTGCAGGTGGCCAAGCGCTTCGAGAGCGGGTGCGTCGTCACGATCGCCGCCGATCGGAGCGACCGCTACTTCGCCCCGATGAAGTGGGAGAAGAAGTATGTCTGGTGAGGCTTGGATCTCGGGCGCGCTCCGTATCCGGGGCGACGTGCTTCACGCGATCGAGGCGCACGCGCTCGAGTGCTACCCGAGCGAGTGCTGCGGCTTCGTCGTCGGGCCCGCAGACGACCGAGCGCTCCTCGACGAGGCGCGGCGCGAGACGAACGAGGCGGACAAGTACCACGCGCTCGATCCCGAGCGCTTCCCGCGCACCTCGCGGACGTACTTCAAGATCAACGAGCTGCGCGCCGCGCGCGCCTTCGACGAGGGCGAGCGCAGCGGCCGGCCGATCAAGGTCATCTACCACTCGCACTGCGACGCGGGCGCGTACTTCAGCGCCGAGGACGCGGCGACGTTCGCGTCGGAGGGCCAGCTCATGTGGCCCTGCGCCTTCCTCGTGGTGAGCGTCGTCTCCGGCGAGGTGCGCGATCGCAAGCTCTGGGTGCACCGACCGGGTACCAATGAGTTCGTCGAGTCGACGCTGGAGGTCACGTGAGCGCGCAGCATCCTCGGAACCCCTACCTCACGGTCGACGTGATCGTCGAGACCGCGGACGGCATCGTGCTCATCGAGCGCGCGCGCGAGCCGAAGGGCTGGGCGCTGCCCGGCGGCTTCAACGACTACGGTGAGGCCCCCGCCGACGCGGCGCGCCGCGAGGTCATGGAGGAGACCGGGCTCGAGGTCGAGCTCACGGACCTCTTGTTCGTGTACGGCGCACCCGATCGCGATCCGCGCCAGCACAACGTCTCGATCACCTACATCGGTCGCGCGAGCGGGGTGCCGCGTGGCGGCGACGACGCGTCGAGCGCCGAGGTCTTCGCGCTCGACGCCCTGCCCTCGCCGCTCTGCTTCGACCACGCGCGCATCCTCGAGGACTACCGCCGCTTCCGCGCGACCGGCGAGCGCCCGAAGCCGCAGTGCCCGAAGCCGCAGTGAAGCCGCAGTGAAGCCGCTCCTCTCTCTGCTGGGCGCGCCTACGCGCGCGCAGCCCGCTGTCCGGCGAGGTGCATGATGCAGAAGGCGCTCCTGACCGCGGCGCGTGACGCGATCGAGGCGGCGGTGCTCGGCCGCGCGCCCTCCCCCGGCCACGACGAGGCGACGCCGGCGCTGCTGCGGCACGCCGCGTCGTTCGTCACGCTCCGAAAGCTCGACGGCGCGCTGCGGGGCTGCATCGGCGAGCTCGAGGCGCACCGGCCGCTGATCGATTCGGTGCGCGCGTGCGCGGCCGGGGCGGCGCTCCGGGATCCGCGCTTCCCTCCGGTCGCGCGCGAGGAGCTCGAGGCCCTGCGCATCGCCATCTCGGTGCTGACGCCGGCCAGAGAGGTGCGCCCACCCGGCGGCATCGAGGTCGGCCGGCACGGCCTCCTCGTCCAGCGGGGAGAGCGCCGCGGCGTCCTCCTGCCGGAGGTCGCCACGGAGCAGGGCTGGGACACCGAGGACTTCCTGGCGCAGACCTGCATCAAGGCCGGGCTGCCCGCGGGCGCGTGGCGGGACCCGAGCACCCGAGTCAGCGCCTTCGAGACGATCAAGCTCGCGGAGTAGCCGCGAGCCTCTCCGCCTCGCGCGCGAGCCTCTCAGCTCCCGCTGATGTTGACCGCGCTCAGATCCGCGGAGGACTTCTGCGAGCGGCGGAGGCGCGCCTTCTTGCCGCGGAGATCGCGGAGGTAGTAGAGCTTCGCGCGGCGCACGTGGCCGCGGCTCACGACCTCGAGGCGCTCGATCTTCGGGGTGTGCACGGGGAAGATGCGCTCGACGCCCACGCCGTAGCTCACCTTGCGTACCGTGAACGTCTCGCGCGAGCTACCGCCCTTGCGGCGGATGACCACACCCTGGAAGACCTGGATGCGCTCCTTCTCGCCCTCGCGGATCCGGTAGTGCACGCGCACCTCGTCACCCGGTCGGAACGCGGGGACCTCGCGGAGCTGGGCCGCCTCGATGGCTTGAATCTGGGGAACGACGCCTGACATGGAAAGACCTCTCGATGCCCCCGTGGGCAAGGGTCGCAGCGTTTATCACGAGCACCCTGCTCGGTCAATCGCCGCCGTGTGATCCGAGCTGCGATCCGCGCTCGCCGAAGAGCCGATCGAGCGTGATGGCCACCGCCGCGCGGACCGAGAGGTGGTTGTAGCTCGCGCCGCTCCGGATGGGAGCCAGCACGTGGTCCGCCGCCTCGACCGTCTCGGGCGCGAGACCGTGGCCTGTGCCGAAGAGGATGAGGCTCGGCGCCTCGCTCATCCGTGCGCGGGCCTCGGCGTCCCCGACCACGCGCTTGCCGGCCGGCGCCCGGGCGCCGGTGACGAAGGTCTGGGGGCGCCGCCCGCTCGTGAGCGTGGCGGCCATGTGCTCCGCGGCCGCCTCGAGGGTCGGGACGACGGCGCAGATCGAGAGCGCGACCGAGCGCTCGGGGACCCGCCGCGCGCCCGCGCCGTCCCGCCAGTGCGAGAGGATGCGCTCGACGAGCACCCGCTGCGCCTCGATCGGCGTGACGAGGTAGTAGGCCGCGAGATCGTAAGTGCGCGCCGTCCGCGCGATGTCGTGCACGTCGAGGTTGGTGACCGCGGTGGTGATGATCGCGCCGCTGCGATCTCGCACCGGGTGATGGACGAGCGCGAGCGCGACGGGGGGCATCACCCCGGCTCCTCGGGCAGCCCGCCGAGCTCCTCGAGCCAGCGGCGCTCCTCGCCGCTGAGCGCGCGGCGGCGCAGCAGATCGGGCCGCCTCGCGAGGGTCCGCTCGAACGCCTGTCGGCGCCGCCACTCGGCCACCTTGGCGTGGTGGCCGGAGATCAGCATCTCGGGCACCGCCTCGCCGCGGAACTCGGCCGGCCGGGTGTACTGCGGGTACTCGAGGAGCCCGCGCGCGTGCGACTCGTCCTCGACCGACTCGAGGTTGCCGAGCACCCCCGGGATGAGCCGCGCGCTGGCCTCGATGACCGCGAGCGCGCCGATCTCACCGCCCATGAGGACGAAGTCGCCGAGGCTGATCTCTTGGTCGACCCGCCGGCGCGCGCGCTCGTCGACGCCCTCGTAGCGCCCACACACCAACGTCAGCGCAGGCCGCTGGGACAGCGCCACCACGCGGGCCTGGGTGAGCGGCTCGCCCTGCGGCGTGAGCAGCACCCGCCACGGGGCCGCCCCTCCGCGCGCGAGCTCGCGCCGCTCGGCCTCCTCCATCGCGTCGACG
>JAEZBP010000155.1 GCA_023427125.1 Pseudomonadota bacterium
GCTGCTGGACGCCCTTGTTCTTGAAGGCGCTGCCGCAGAAGACCGGGACGAGCCGAAGCGAGATGCAGCCCTGGCGCACGGCGGCGCGGATCTGCGCGTCGCTGAAGTCGGTGTCGCCCTCGAGGAAACGCTCCATGAGCGTATCGTCGATCTCGGCGACCGCCTCGAGCAGGCGCTCGCGGGCCTCCTGGGCGGCGTCCGCGTACTCCGCGGGGATGTCGATCACGTCCCACTCGCTGCCGAGCTTGTCGTCGTGGAACCGGAGGGCCTTCATCTGCAGGATGTCGATGACACCCTGGTGGTTGTCTTCCTCGCCCAGCGGGAGCTGCATGGCCACCGCGTTCGCGCCAAGGCGGTCCTTGATGGTCATCAGCGCGCGATCGAAGCTGGCGCCCGCGCGGTCCATCTTGTTGACGAAGCACATGCGCGGGACCTTATAGCGGTCCGCCTGGCGCCACACCGTCTCGGACTGGGGCTCGACGCCGGCGACGCCGTCGAAGACCGCGATCGCGCCGTCGAGCACGCGGAGCGAGCGCTCGACCTCGATCGTGAAGTCGACGTGGCCGGGGGTGTCGATGACGTTGACGCGGAACTGCTCGTTCGGGAACAAGCCGCTCTTGGCCGTCCAGAACGCCGTGGTCGCCGCGCTGGTGATCGTGATGCCACGCTCCTGCTCCTGCTCCATGTAGTCCATGGTCGCGGAGCCCTCGTGGGTCTCGCCGATCTTGTAGTTCACCCCCGTGTAAAAGAGGATGCGCTCGGTCGTCGTGGTCTTACCGGCATCGATGTGGGCCATGATGCCGATGTTGCGAGTTCGCTTCAGGGGAAACTGACGGGGCACGGTGCTTCTCCAAGTACGACGATCGGTCGCCTTCGGTGCATCGATTCGAGGTTGGGTGAGTGGAGCGCTTCGACGGCTCTGGGAGCACGGGCCCTAGATGCAAGTCGACCCCCTCTGGCCATCGCGATCTCCCTCGGATCGCCCTTTCCAGAGAGGGTCTCGGGTGACGACTCGGTGCCCAGATCCCAAGCTCGTGCTGCGTCGTGTCGTGCACGACCGCCAGAGCTCCGTCAGGACAGGGCCGGCGCATCCCCCACGCGCCTTCGGCTTCACCCGTCTATGGTCCGATCGACATCGACTGCGCTTCGACTCCTCTCCGGCGGTTTCTCCCGTTCCGATTCCTACGGACGGCAGACCTCTCGGAAAATCTACGAACGATACGGTTACCAGCGATAGTGGGCGAACGCCTTGTTGGCGTCGGCCATCTTGTGAACGTCTTCGCGCTTCTTGACCGCGTTGCCGCGGCCCTCGGCCGCTTCCTTCAGCTCGGCCGCGAGGCGCTCGACCATCGTCTTCTCGCCCCGGTCCCGGCTGTAGCTCACGAGCCAGCGCATCGCCAGCGCGACGCGGCGCTCCGCGCGCACCTCGACAGGGACCTGGTAGGTCGCGCCACCGACGCGGCGGCTCTTGACCTCGACCTTCGGCTTCACGGCATCGAGCGCCTTGCGGAAGACCTCGAGGGCATCCTCCTTGTAGCGCTCCTGGATGATGTCGAGCGCGCCGTACACGATGTGCTCGGCGGTCGACTTCTTCCCGTCCACCATGAGGATGTTGCAGAACTTGGCGATCATCCGATCGCCGTACTTGGGATCGGGGAGAATGCGGCGCTTGGGGACTTCGCGACGACGGGGCATCTCGGTGCTACCTCAGCTCACTTCTTGGGCCGCTTGACGCCGTACTTCGACCGGCCCTGCGTCCGGTTGGCCTTGTTCGTGTTCGACGGGCCGGCCGCGCCGGAGGCGTCGAGGGCGCCGCGCACCACGTGGTAGCGCACGCCGGGCAGATCCTTCACACGGCCGCCGCGGATGAGCACGACGCTGTGCTCCTGCAGGTTGTGTCCCTCGCCCGGGATGTAGGTCGTGACCTCGATGCCATTCGACAGGCGGACACGCGCGACCTTGCGGAGCGCCGAGTTCGGCTTCTTCGGGGTCGTGGTGTACACGCGCACGCAGACGCCGCGCTTCTGCGGGCAGTTCTGCAGCGCCGGGGACGCCGTCTTGACCCGGACCTTCTGGCGTCCGCTGCGGACGAGCTGATTAATCGTGGGCATATCGCTTTATCGGAGGCCTCGGACACAGGTCCTGGGCCACGGGGAGGCGGAAGATTACCGGCGACTCCCTCTCTGTCAAGGAAGAATCGGGGATCACACTCGCCACCTACGCGTGAGCGCACGCTCAGAAGCGAAGGCGCAGACCGAGGGTGCCCGGGCCGACGCTGAGGTCGAGGTGCTCGAGGATGTCCGCCGGGACCTCCCGCTGGCGCCGGGCGCGGTGGGACGGGACGAAATTGATGTGTGCCTCGAGCACACCCGCCAGCATCAGCACCCCGAGCGCGCCGACCGAGACCCAGTTCGCCACCTGCAACGCGCGGAGGACCCCGAGGTCGACTCGAAGATCGGGATCGGCGAGCGGGACCCAAGTGGCGAAGGTCACCACCGAGCCGAGGAGCGTGATCGCCTCGGTCGCCAGAAAGAACGCACCGAGATCGGCATTTCCGTTCTGGAATTGGCCTGCCCCGAACGGGAGCCAGGCGATCGCGGGGTCGTGCGCGATCTCGAGCTCCGTCTCCTCGGCCAGGCTCAGCAGCTCGACCAGCGCCTCGCGCCGCGCTCGGTCGCGCTCGGCGTCCTCCCGCGCCTCGGTCGTCGCCCGGTCTCGCTGCTCTTCGAGCAGCCGCTCGCGAACCATTCGAAAGACCGCGTGGACCTCGCTCGGGAAGTCGGCCGCGTCGAGCTGGTACTGGTCCATGTCGTCGCCGAGCGAGCGCAGCAGCGCCTCGAATTGCTCGTTTGCGCGGGGATTGCGGCCGGTGAGGACGTAAGCCGCGCCCAGATAGCGGCGTGACTCGCGGACCAGCACCCGGTCCGAGATGGCCGGCAGCGGCCCACCCACCATGGGCTCGAGCAGGTCGACCACGGTGGCGTACTCGCCTCGGCCGTAGGCCTCGCGGGCCTGCTCGAACGCGTGAGCGGCCGGCTGGGCCGACACGGGCGAGGGGGCGAGCGCAGCGCACAAGAGTGCCAGCCCTGTGAGGAGGGTTGGTCGCGCTCGTGCTGTGACCCGCGCCATCGATCGCCGCCCGTGAGTGGTCGAGACCGTGCTTCCCGTTCGCCTCGCCGGGTGGCGAGCGCACGCTAGTTCTCATCGCAGGCCAAGCACGCGCCGGGCTCGACGCTCCCGCGCCAGATACCACGAAATCGGAGCGGCAAGGGAGAGAGATCAGGGAGAAGAAGCGACGGGAACCAGCGTCACCGGGATCTCCAGGGTCGACTCGCCCGCGGTCAGCTGGAACATCTCGCCAAAGGGCTGGTGCCCGGGCGCGCGGACCTCGACGTGGAGGTTCTCGCGCACCATCCGCATCGGCACCACGATCGCCGCTCCGGTTCGGCCACGGCGGCGGCCCCGGCCGACGATGACCTCGCCCGGCACGCTCGACTCGACGAGGATCACCGCGGGGGCGGGCTCCAGGTTGAGCTCGACCGGCTGCTCGCCCTCGCCCGCCTCGACGGCGATCACGAGCGCGGTCTCCTGATAGGTCGTGGCGATCTCGCTGCGGGGGATGAGCCGCACCCGATGACGGCCGGGCGTGAGCTCGGTGGTCGTCAGCTGCCCCCAGGGCAGAGGAGGTCGCCCATCCACGCCGATCAGGACATTCGAGGGCGTCGGGATGAAGCGCACGAGGCGCGGGGCATGAGAGACGAC
>JAEZBP010001125.1 GCA_023427125.1 Pseudomonadota bacterium
CTCCGCGCCCGATGGCGCCTGTCGCCGCGGCCGTGCCGGTGGCCGCGCTCCCGCTCGCCTTTCGCCCGCGGGGGCCGTCGTTCGATCGCGACCAGCTCCTCATCCACGCGAGCGGCGCCATCTCGACGATCTTCGGTGAGCGCTTCGCGATCCAGGACGCCTACCCCGTGCAGGTGCGGATGCCCGAGCCGCCGCTCTTGCTCGCCGACCGCTGCACCGGCATGGACGCCGAGCCTGGCTCGATGGCCAAGGGCACCTGCTGGAGCGAGACCGACGTCCGCGCCGACTCCTGGTACCTCCACGACGGCTACATGCCCACCGGCATCATGGTCGAGTCAGGCCAAGCCGACCTGTTCTTGATCAGCTACCTCGGCGCCGACTTCATCAACCGCGGCGAGCGCGCCTACCGCCTGCTCGGCTGCGAGATGACCTGGCGCGGCGACCTCCCGACGATCGGCGAGACCCTCGCCTACGACATCCACGTCGACGGCCACGCGGCGCAGGGCGACGTGCGCCTCTTCTTCTTCCACTACGACTGCCACGTGCGCCGCGCGGACGGCACCACGCGCCCCGCGCTCGAGGTCCGCGGCGGCCAGGCCGGCTTCTTCACCGAGGAGGAGCTCGCCGCCTCCGCCGGGATCCTGTGGCGCCCCGAGGGCCAGTCGATCCGCGCCGACGGCCGCGTCGACCCGCCGGCCATCGACGACGTGCCGCGCCGCTTCGAGCGCCCCGCGATCGAGGCGTTCGCCGAGGGCCGCCCCTGGGAGTGCTTCGGCGAAGGCTTCCTGCGGACCCGCTCGCACACCCGCACGCCGCGCATCCAGGGCGGGCGGATGCTCTTCCTCGACGGCATCGAGACCTTCGACCCGCGCGGCGGGCCCTGGGGCCGCGGGTACCTGAAGGCGGTCACGCCCATCGCGCCCGACGATTGGTTCTTCGAGGGCCACTTCAAGAACGACCCCTGCATGCCGGGCACGCTCATGCTCGAGGGCTGCGTGCAGGCGATGGCCTTCTACCTGACGGCGATGGGCTTCACCATCGAGCGCGACGGCTGGCGCTTCCGCCCCATCCCGGAGGAGACCTTCTCGCTGCGCTGCCGTGGCCAGGTGATCCCGACCAGCCGAGAGCTGACCTACGAGGTCTTCGTCGAGGAGGTCCACGACGGCCCGATCCCGCGCCTCTACGCGGACCTGCTCTGCACCGTCGATGGTCTCGGCGCCTTCCACGCGCGCCGCTTCGGGCTCGAGCTGGTCCCGAGCTGGCCGCTGACCAGCCGGCCCGAGCTCACGCGCGAGGGCGCGGGCGATCCGCGGGCGGCCATCGGCCTCTTCGAGGGCGCGCCCTTCCGCTTCGACTACCCCTCTCTGCTCGCTTGCGCGTGGGGCCAGCCCTCGACCGCCTTCGGGCCGATGTACGCGCGCTTCGACGGCGCCCGCCGCACCCCGCGCCTGCCGGGCCCGCCCTACCACTTCCTCACGCGCGTCACCTCCGTCGACGGCGCGATGGGCGGGCTCGAGCGCGGCAAGACCTTCTCCTTCGAGTACGAGGTGCCCGACGACGCGTGGTACTTCGATGAGAACGGCGCGCGGGTGATGCCCTTCGCCGTGCTGCTCGAGGCTGCGCTCCAGCCCTGCGGGTGGGTGGCGAGCTACGTCGGCAGCACCCTGACGAGCGACACGGACCTCCTCTTCCGTAACCTCGACGGCAAGGGGACGGTGCTGGCGGAGGTGCTTCCGTCGAGCGGCACGCTGCGCACGACGGTGACGATCGAGAGCCTCTCGCGCTCGGCGGGGATGATCATCGAGTCGTTCCGCGTCCGCTGCGCGCTCGGCGAGACCGAGGTCTACGCGCTCGACACGGTGTTCGGCTTCTTCCCGCCCGAGGCCTTCGAGGATCAGGCGGGGCTGCCGACCTCCGACGCGCAGCGCGCCCTCTTCGCGGCGCCCTCCAACGTGAGCATCGATCTCCGCGCGCGCCCCGCGCGCTTCTGCGAGGGCACCCTGCGGCTGGCCGCGCCGATGCTCCTCATGCTCGATCGCGTCACCCACCTCGACCTCGGCGGCGGCGCCGCGGGGCTCGGCGCGCTGCGGGCCGAGAAGGACGTCGACCCCGGCGAGTGGTTCTTCCGCGCGCACTTCCATCAGGACCCGGTGCAGCCCGGCTCGCTCGGCGTCGAGGCGATGCTCCAGCTCCTTTCGTGCTTCATGATCGAGGCGGGCCTCGGGCAAGAGCTGCCGCGCCCGCGCTTTCAGGCCATCGCCACCGACCTGCCCCACGTCTGGAAGTACCGCGGCCAGGTCGTCCCCGAGAGCCGCCTCATCACCACTACGATGGAGATCGTCGAGACGGGCGCCGACGCGCTCGGGGTGTACGCGCTCGCCGACGCGTCGCTCTGGGTCGACGGCAAGCGGATCTACGAGGCCAAGCGGCTCGGCATGCGCGTCGTGTCGGGGGCGGAGGACGCGCCCGAGGAGGAGCTGCTCGATCCGGCGCGCGACCGCTGGCTCGGCGATCACCGGCCGACCTACACCGCGCCGGCGCTGCCGATGATGAGCATGGGCGACCGCATGGTCGCCGCGGTCCGCGCCGCGCGCGGCGCGTGCGATGGCCTGACGGACCTGCGTGTCGAGCGCTGGCTGGTGGTGGACGGCCCCACGCGGATC
>JAEZBP010000164.1 GCA_023427125.1 Pseudomonadota bacterium
CGGCATCGACGATCCGGCGACCCCGCCGCCCGACGGACGCGCGCCGCCGCACATCGGCTGCGCCATCCGCGACGTCTCGACCTTCGGCGTCCGCAGCGCGGACGGCACGCTGAACGAGGCGCTGACCGCGCCGCTCGAGCAGCGCGAGGGCAGCGTCCTCGGGGCGCCGAGCCGCGCGCTCGGCGGCGCCGGCTTCAACGTGCCCTCGCTCTACGGCCTCTCGCTCGGGGCGCCGTTCTTCCACCACGGGCAGGCCGCGACGCTCGAGGAGGTCCTCGATCCCGACGGCCCCTTCGGCGCCCACGTGACCGCGGTCAACGGTGACCCGGCCTACCTGAGCACGCCTGGGGAGCGCGCCGATCTCTTGGCGTTCTTGTTGTCGATCGACGCCACCACGCCGCTCGTCGCGGTGCCGGCCGGCTTCGATCTCTGCTCGGAGTAGCCGCCTCGGCCGAGACCCGCGAGAGCCCGGCGCGCCGCGAGGCCGCCGGGCTCTTCCTCGTTGGCGCATCCGGCGCGAAGACGAGATAGGATGGCGGGGTTGTTCGGCGTGGGCAGCACGATCGGCGAGTACGACGTCGCCTCGCGCCTGAGCGAGGGAGGGATGGCGACGCTCCTGCTCGGCCGGCGGCGCGGCGACCCGCACGCCGCGCCGGTCGCCATCAAGGTGATCCACGAGCACCTCTCGGAGGACTGGCAGTTCGCGCGGATGTTCGTCGACGAGGCGCTGATCAGCGTGCGCATCCGGCACCCGAACGTGGTGCGGGTCGACGAGCTCGGCGAGCAGGATCACACGTACTACCTCGTGATGGAGTACGTGCACGGCTGCTCGCTCGCGCAGCTCCTGCGCACGATGTCCAAGAGGGGCCGGCGGATGCGGCCGGAGATCGCGGTGTGGATCGCGCGCGAGGTCGCCGCCGGCCTGCACGCAGCTCACGAGATGACCGGCCACGACGGCGCGCTGCTCGGCGTCATCCACCGCGACATCAGCCCACAGAACGTGCTGCTCTCGGTCGACGGAAGCGTGAAGCTGCTCGACTTCGGCATCGCCAAGGCGCGCGGGCGGGCCGAGCGCACGGAGGCCGGCGTCATCAAGGGCAAGGTCCGGTACATGGCGCCGGAGCAGGCGGCGGGCCGGGACATCGATCGGCGCATCGACATCTACGCGCTCGGCGTCGTGCTCTGGGAGATGCTCACGATGCGCCGCTACATCGAGGGCAAGAGCGAGCTCGAGGTGCTGCGCAAGGTGCAGTCGCCGACGCCGACGCCGCCCTCCGCGCTGATCGACGGGATCGATCCCATGACCGACGCGGCGGTGATGCGCGCCCTCGCGCCGGAGATCGACGGACGCCCCGCCACCGCCGAGGCGCTCGCCGCCGAGCTCGCCCTCGCGGTGCCGGAGGGAACAGTGGGGCCCGCCCACGTCGCCGAGCTGCTCCGGCTCTTCATGGCGGACGAGATCGCGGCCGCGACCCGGGCGCTGCCCGAGGAGTTGGGCGCGCCGATCGCCGAGGCGGTCGCCGAGACGATCGCCGAGACGCTCGCGGATCTCCGCGACGTGACGGCACGCCGTCACCTCCCTGGCGCGGCGTCGCCCGGGTCTTCGGCAGGTGTCGGCACGCCGTCAGGTAGCGGAGCGACCAACGGAATCGCCTCGGCGCCGCAGTTCGGCGGCGACGACGAGACGCGCATCGCGACGCTGACGAGCGGGGTCGAGCCGGCGCCGAAGGAGGCTCCGCGGGCCGAGCCGGCGGCGAGCCCCCTCGCGCGGCCCGAGGGGGAGAGGTCCACGCTCCACGGCGCGGGGGCGCACGAAGCGCAGCCGCTGCTCGCGAGCAGCGAGGACGACGAGCCGACGGTGATGGACGAGGGCGAGCTCGCGGCGATGATGGAGGCGCACCACCGCCAGGCGGAGGCTGCGCTCGCGCCCCGCGGAGAGGCCCCCCCGCCGCCCTCGGCGCCGGCCCCGGCGGAGGCGCCGCGCTCGGGTGCGCTCCGGTTGATCTCGCGCATCTTGCTCATCACGGTGGTGGCGTTCGCCCTCGGGGCGGGGCTCACCACGATCTGGGCGCGCTTCCTCCGGTGAGCGGAGGCACGGACGCGCCGAGCGGAATTGCGCGGGATCGCGTACCCTCCTCCCCGAGATGAGCAGCGACGACTCCTCCCGGCGCGCGGAGCTGATCCGACGCATCAAGAGCATCGCGCGCGACGAGGTCTCGGAGCAGGGCGCCGCGAAGCTCTCGCTCAGCCGCATCGCGCGGCGCCTCGAGATGACGACGCCCGCGCTCTACCGGTACTTCGACAGCCGCGACGAGCTGGTGACCGCGCTCGTGGTGGACGCCTACTCCGAGCTCGGCGACGTGGTCGAGAGCGCGCTCGACGGCATCGACAAGAACGACCTCGCGGCGCGCTACGACGCGTTCACGACCGCCTACCGTCGCTGGGCGCTGGCGCACCCGCAGGACTACATCCTGATCCACGGCGCGGTGGTGCCGGGCTACAAGGCGCCGGTGGAGCGGGTCGCGACGGCGACCTTCCGGGTGATCCTGAGCTTCGTCGAGCTCCTGATGGACGCCGAGCGGCTCGGCCGGCTGCACCTGCCGCCGGGCTTCGAGCGGCTCCCGGACGATCTCGCGCGGGTGCTCGTGCCGGTCGGAGACATCCCGCCGCGCCTCCTGACGCTGGCGTTCTTCATCTGGCTCGAGCTGCACTCGCTCGTCTGGCAGGAGATCGCCGGTCACCTGCCGCCCGCGATCTTCGAGGAGGGCACGCTCTTCCGCTTCCACATGCAGAGCGTCGGCCAGCGCCTCGGCCTCCTCCAGCCCGCCAGCTAGCCCGGATTATTCACGAGGGCGCCAGGGGCAGGCCGTAGCTCGTCGAGGACGCTTGGTCGCACGCCCGAAGCGCAGCGAGGAGCGTAGTGTACCTACGTGACGAGCGAGCATCGGACGTACGGCCAATGGTTCCGGCGAGATGCGGTGTGACACGGCGCACTCGTGAATAATCCGGGCTAGCGCAGCTGCCACGCGGCGATCGCCAGCGTCAGGGCGTGGAGCTCGAGCGGCTTCGCGATCAGCCGATCGCCGCCGTAGCGCACCATCTCGCGGTCGGAGTAGCTCTCGGCTCGCTCGGTCACGAGCACGATCGGCACGTCGAGCGCCGGCAGGTTGCGCGCGAACGGCGGCATCGCCTGGGCCGGGACGCGGCCGCGGAGGACGCGCGTCAGCAGGATGCCGTCGAGCACCGAGCCGGGCATGTCGACGTCCATGAGCACCGCGACCAGCTCGGCGTGGTGCGCGCGGATGAGCTCGCAGGCCTCGCGATCCTGCTTGGCGCGGAGGAGCTTGTAGGCGTGGCGCAGGCGCTCGCTCGAGGTCTGAAAGCTCTCGTCGTCGACGTCGACGTAGAGCACGAGCGCGCGGCCGTCCCCTTCGGTCGCGGGCGGAGGCGTCCAGCCGGGCGCGGGAGGTCTCATGTCACTCCACCGTCCGGATGCGGCTGACCAGCACGCCGGCGGGCGGGGTCTCCGCCCTCCGTTCGTCCGCGAGCACCGACTCGACGGGCGGCAAGCCCTCCGGCACCGCGACGGCCTCGGGCGGCATCGCGACGACGGCGGTCGGCTCGTCCAGATCGTCCTCGGCGATGCGCTCTCCGCGCGCGGCGCGCAGCAGCCCGTCGATCGCGTTCAGCAGCGCTCGGAGGTGCGGGTCGTCGCCCTGCCTCGCGAGGAGCTTCGCGTACGCCGAGGCCGCGTGCGTGTAGTTTCCCATGCGCAGCTGCATCGCGGCGGCGGACGGCCCCGACATCGGCAGGGTGCGCGCGTGGTTGCCGGCGTCCTCCGCGTAGCGCTCGATCTCGGCGAGGATCGTCTCGATGCAGCGGGCCACCGCCGGCGCCTCCACGTCGGTCGGATCGGCCTCGGCCAGCTTCCGCGCGGCCTCGAGCGCGCGCGGCAGAGCGCGCTTGTTGACCGCGTCGAGCACGGCCGCCGCGAGCGCGGTGGTCCCGCCGCCGGCGAGCGACGGATGGCTCTGCGCCATGCTCGCGTTGTCGAGCAGCATCCAGCGCAGCAGCGCGAGCCGCCGGCTCGCCCAGGTCGGCAGCGCGGGCGCGCCCCCCCCGCCCCCATAGAACACAGATAGACCGCCCCCCCCCC
>JAEZBP010000166.1 GCA_023427125.1 Pseudomonadota bacterium
GGCCGCGGGCCGTCACGCCGGTGACCGCCGTCAGCGCGCCCGCCGAGCCTGAGCCCTCGATCGACGAGACGCTCCCCGCCGACTCGGTGGAGCTCCCGCGCCGCCGCCGCTCCCGCCGCGATCGCCACGCGCCGGTCCTGCCGCGCACCGCCAACCCGACCTGCGCCCGGACCGCCTGCGAGCCCGCCTGGCGCGAGTGCGTCGACACCTGCGATCGCGTCGAGGCGTGCGAGACCGCCTGCCAGGTCGAGCTCAGCGCCTGCGCGCGCGGCTGCTTCTGACGCGATCGTCGCTCCGCCCGTGCCGGCATCCCGACACCTGCGAACGGCAGCGAGGGTTTGCTCGCCGCGGGGTTTGGGTGACATAGTCGCCCCGCTTCGCCCCCATGGCCCTCCTCCCCTTCATCCTCCTCGGCCTCGCGGCGCTCGGCCTCGTCTTCTTCGGGCTCAGCGTGATCGCGACCGTGCGGCACACCAGCCGGCCGCCGTTCCGCGTGCCGGACGGCGATCTGCCGCCGATCTCGCTGCTCAAGCCGATCAAGGGGACAGAAGAGGGGCTCGAGGAGAACCTCCGCTCGTTCTACGCGCAGGACTACGCGGGCCCGATGGAGGTCGTCTTCGCGACCACCGAGCCCGACGACCCCGCGCTCGCGGTCGCCCGCGCGATCGCCGCCCAGCACCCGCAGGTGCCCACCCGCTTCGTGATCAGCGATCCCGGCTTCGGGCTCAACCCCAAGGTCGCGAACCTCGCCGGGGCCTTGCGCGCGGCGCGCCACGATCTGGTGCTGCAGTCGGACGCGAACGTGCGGGCCCGGCCCGACTACCTCACCCGCGTCGTCGGCGAGATGATCGCCGAGCGCGGCGATCTGCTCAGCTCGATGGTGGTCGGCGTCGGCGAGCGGAGCTTGGGGGCGACCCTCCACAACCTGCAGCTCTCGGCGTTCATCGCGCCGGGCTGCTGCTTCGCGCTGCGCTACTTCGGCATCGCCTGCGTGATCGGCAAGTCGATGCTCTTCCGCAAGAGCGACCTCGCGGAGGTCGGCGGGCTCGAGCTGGTGCGCGACATCCTGGCCGAGGACTACGTCCTCGGGCGCGCCTTCCAGAAGGCGAACAAGAAGGTGCTGCTCTCGACCACCACCGTCGAGAACGTGAACGTCGACGCGACCGTCGAGCACTTCGTGGGCCGCCACGCGCGCTGGCTGAAGATGCGCGCGGCGATCCACATCCCCGGCTTCGTCGCCGACCTCATCGCCAACTCCACGGCGCTCTCGCTCCTGGCGTTCCTCACGAGCGGGCTCGACTGGCGCTTCGGCGCGGTCTTCGCGATCCACGCCATGGTGAAGGCGGCCGGCGACGCCTACCTGCTCGGCCGCACGCGCGGCGCCCCGATGGCGTGGCGGCACCGCCTGGTCGCGCCGCTGCGCGACATCCTGATGATGGCGATCTGGCCCTACGCCGCGTTCAGCCGCTCGATCGAGTGGCGCGGCGCCCGGCTCCGGCTCGGCTGGAACACCCGCCTGCGCCCCGACCACGGCCCGCTCCCGGTCCGCGTGCTGCGCCGCGTGCTCTCCCCGCTCTTGCCGTGAGCGATCCGCCGCCCCTGCCTCGACGGTGAGCCCTTGGCGCATCGTTGGCGCTCTGCACACCAGCAGGGATTGAAGCGTTAAGGCGCCACGAAGATGCTCTTTGGCGTCTTGGCGGTTCAACTATCCGAGCGAGACCCTGGGGGGTCAGTCCCGCTCCGAGAAGAAGCGGACGAGCTCGTCGGTGACCGCCTCGGGGGCCTCGAGCGCCGAGAGGTGCGCGGCGTCCGCGATCACCACGAGCTTGGCCCCCGGAATCCTCGAGGCGATGTCACGCGAGCGCGCGATGGGCGTCGCGACGTCCTCCGCGCCGACGAGGACCAGCGTGGGCACGCGGATCGCCGCGAGCTGATCGCGGATGTCCACCCGATCGAAGATCACGGCGTCGAGGCAGTGCCCGAGCGACTTCGGATCGCGGCACGCGAGGTGCGCGCGGAAGTCCTCGACCAGCTCGCGCCGATCGCGGCGCGTGGTGACCGTGAAGTAGATCGGCTCGACTCGATCGAGCAAGCGCGGCACGCCGGCGCCGAAGAGACGCGCGATCCACATCATCGCTCGGTAGGACGGGACCTTCCTCCGCGCCTCGCGATCGGCGTTGGTGTCGACCAGCGCCAGCGAGCGGAGGCGCTGGGGCTCGCGGAGCGCGAGCCGCATCCCGACCATCCCACCCCACGAGAGCCCCGCGAAGTGCGCTCGCTCGATGCCGAGCGCCGCCATGATCTCCACGACCGCATCGGCGCAGTCTTCGAGCGTGAAGGGTTGGCGCACGAGCCCGCTCCGCCCGTGCCCCGGCGGGTCGATCGTGACGACGCGCCAGCGCTCGGCGAGGCTGGGGACCTGGAAGCGCCACATCCCCCCCTCCGTCAGGAGCGAGGGCCAGAGCACGATCGGATCGCCCTCCCCGCGCGCGTCCACGAAGAGCCGCCCGACCTTCGTCTCGATCAGCATCCGCGGCGCTTCTCTTAGCAGGTCGCCGAGACGGTCGCCGTGGGGATCGCAGCGCGGTTGAGCCGCGGCGTGGGTCCCCGCTATTCTCGCGGGGTGGGCG